>NZ_LZJB01000442.1:0-933 GCF_001666895.1 Mycobacterium sp. E3298 | reverse complement strand
GCTGGTGGCCACGCAGCTGGCCAAGGCGCTGACCGACCCGGCGGCCGCCGCCGCGCTCGCCGAACTGGACGCCGTCCTGCTCGGCGGCGGCCCGGCCCCGCAGGGGGTGCTCGACGCCGCCGCGGCGGCCGGCGTCGCCGTGGTGCGCACCTACGGGATGAGCGAAACCGCGGGCGGTTGCGTGTACGACGGCGTGCCACTGGACGGCGTCCTGGTCCAGGTCGCCGCCGGCGGCCGCGTCCTCCTCGGCGGCGCGACCCTGGCCAAGGGTTACCGCAACCCGGTGCAGCCCGACCCGTTCGCCGCGCCCGGCTGGTTCCGCACCGACGACCTCGGCGCCGTCGACGAGGCGGGTGTGCTGACCGTGCTGGGCCGCGCGGACGACGCGATCAGCACGGGCGGGCTCACCGTGCTGCCGCAATTGGTCGAGGCGGCGCTGGGCACCCACCCCGCCGTCGCCGACTGCGCGGTGTTCGGCCTGCCCGACGACCGGCTGGGCCAGCGGGTGGTCGCCGCGATCGTGCTGGCCGAGGGCCACGCGGCTCCGACGCTGGACGAGCTGCGCGCCCACGTGGCAGGCACCCTGGACACCACCGCCGCCCCGCGCGAACTGCACGTCGTCGAGGCGTTGCCGCGGCGCGGCATCGGCAAGGTCGACCGGTCGGGGTTGGTGCGCCGGTTCGCCGGGCCGGCCGATCAATAGGCTGGTCGACCGTGAGGCTGGCACGTCGGGAGTTTGTGGCCGCCGCGGTCGGGGCGGTGCTGGTGGGCGCGGCGTTCGTGCTGCCGCGGCTGCACTGGGGTGTGCGGCCGAGGACCGACGTCGGCCAGGAGCGGTTCGGCACACACACCGGGGCCGCCCCGATCTTCGGCGCCTGGGAGATTCACGCCAGCTGGGGCACCGGGCCTGCCATCGCCATCGCGATCGCCGCG
>NZ_LZJB01000441.1:0-571 GCF_001666895.1 Mycobacterium sp. E3298 | reverse complement strand
CCCGCCCACTCCTCACTGGCCAGCTGAGTCACCACATTCTGATAACTCAACGCAGCCGACTGCAGCTCCGCGGCGATCGCATTCCACGCCGACGCCGCCGTCATCAACGACCCCGACCCCGGACCGGCATAAATCCGCGCCGAATTAACCTCCGGCGGAAGCGCCCCAAAATCAAACACGAATTACTCCTTAACCTTGGCCGCTTGGCTCGGGTATTGACTGACGATAAATCGGTGACGGCGGGTCGCCTGGGCGCCCGACCCCCGCAGGTAGGCGTGCACACGGCGAACGCGGGCGGCCGCCGGCCCGGCCGTTGCGCTGTCCGCTGACCCGCTGGAACGGGGCGCCTCCCACCCGGACCGTCGAGTCACGGGCAGCGAGAAGACGGGGCGGCGCTCTAGCCTTCGCAAGCAAGCGCATCGCTTGAAGCCAGCTATCTAAAACACTCGCGAGGGAAACACATGGTTCGAGCCGGGGGGTTCGTAGGTGTTTGACTTCGGGGCGTTACCGCCGGAGATCAATTCCGGTCGGATGTATGCGGGTCCGGGTTCGGGTTCGTTGATGGCGGCGT
>NZ_LZJB01000440.1:0-5204 GCF_001666895.1 Mycobacterium sp. E3298 | reverse complement strand
CGCTTTCCAGCAGCGTGACGTTCGCGGCGGTGTCGCCGGCCACGCCCAGTGACTTCAACACCAGCTGGCAGAACTGGTGGGTGGTGGCGATGGTCGCCGCGTCGAAGCCCGCCAGCCCGTCGCGGAGCCGCTGCCTGCGCGCTGCGCGTTCCTCGTCGGTGTCGTCGAGCAGGTATGCCACCAACTGGTTGTCGCCGGCGGCCGACGGGTCGTCGAAAGCCGCCACCGCGGCGACGATTTGGCCGCGGACCCGTTCACGCAACTCCTGGCTGGCGGCCCGGCCGAACGTGATCAACAGCATCTGGTCCAGCGTCGCGGCGCCCTCGGCGAGGTAGCGGGTCACCAGGCCGGCCAGCGCGAACGTCTTGCCGGTGCCCGCGCTGGCCTGCAGCACCGTGGTCGACCGATCGGCGGGCAGCGGGCCGAGCAGATCGAAGCGCTCTGTCACCTGCCCCATCTCAGGGCTTCCTTTCGGCCCGCAGCATCGGCAGCCAGACCCGCGCGGCGTAGGCGCCCAACCGGGTGTCTTCGCCGTCGAACTCCTCACCCGGCCGCACGGGCCGCATCAGATCGGACAGCCGGGTGTTCTTGCCCCAGGCCCGCAGGTGCGCCGGCTCCTCGTGCTCGTACTTCCACCGGTACTGCGCCTCGCGCAGCGGATCGTCGCCGCAGTGCCGCGCGGCCGCCCACGCGTAGGACGTCTTGATGGGCAGCGGAATCGGCTCCCGGCGGCCCGCGTCGTAGACCGCCACCAGCTCGCGCAGCAGTGTCAGGGCGTCGTCGCGCGGCCGTCCCAACCCCTCGACCCGCGGGGTGATGCCCCGCTTCAGGCGGCCGACGCACACCGCCGACCAGTCCCGGCCCGGGTCGTGAGCGATCAAGGCCAGCAACGGGATCCACGCCTCGAGCAGGTGCTTGCCGTCCAGCTTGGAGTACGTCACCGACACCAGCCGCTCGCCGTACACCGGCGACACCGTGCCCGTGAGCCTGCGCCCGGAGCCGAGATCGACGTCGACGTCATACGCCCGGGCGTCGGCCCCCCGGTATTGCTGCGCTTTGGCCGCCAGCAGCGCGGCCTGGTCGCGGACTTCCGTCGCGGTGCGCCAGCCCAGTTGGCCGGGCGGCAACGTGCCCCGCCGCCACTCGGCCTGCCGGGCATCGTCCGGCGTCCACCCGCGCAGGATGTCGCCCAGCATCCGGTCGCCGACGGTCCACTCCTCGAGGGCGTCGAGGTCGACGGGCATCGCGTCTTGCACGCCGTCGACGTCCCGCGGCAGGGTGAAGTCCAGCGCGCGGAAGAAGCCCTTAACCGGATCCTTGAAGAAGCCGACGAGGTCGGCCAGGATGACGTCGTCGGCGGGCGGTGGCGGCAGCGGTCCCGCGATGAACCGGGGTGCCTCGCCCCGCTCGCCCGCGGCGACCCTGGCCGCCCGCAACACGGTCGGGTCGAAGCTGAAGGGCACCGTCGGCACCAGCCTGCCCGGGATGACGTTGCGAATGTCGAAGGGCTGCAACGGATGTTCGACCACGATGCGCCCGCGAATCTTCTCGCCCGACACCGTCATGTCCAGCGTGTCCAGCAGTTCGGCCAGCGGCACCGCCGGTGGGCGCGGCTGGCCCGAGTACTCGTTGGCGCCGGTGTAGGTGATCACCAGCTTGTCGGTGGCCGCGCCGACCGCGTCGAGCAGCAATTGCCGATCCTCGGAGCGGATGTCGCGTTCGCCGGTCATCGGGTCGCGCGCCAGCGCGTCGTCGCCGTCGACGACGCCGAGCCGGGGGAACACCCCGTCGTCGAGGCCGACCAGGCACACCACCCGGTGCGGCACGGAGCGCATCGGGACCATCGTGCACACCGTCAGCGTGCCGGTGCGGAAGTTGGCGCGCGTCGGGCGCCCCGCCAGGCGTCCCTGCAGCAGCGCCCGGATGTCGGGCAGCCGCAGCGGTGTGTCGGCCCGCGGCCCGGCGTCGGCCAGCGTCGAAGCGAATTCCCGTTGCATCTGGCCGGTCTGCCACAGGTCCGCGTCGTCGACACGGGTCAACAGCTCGATCCCGTCGGCCAGCGCGGCCAGCCAGTCGCGCAACGGCCTGGTGCCCGTGAGCGAGTCGACCACGCGCTGCAGCCGCGACACGAATTCGGCGAGCTGGCCGGCCAACTGGACGCGGTTGCTGCTGACGTCGTCCAGGGGCAGTGTGGCGTCGATCCAAGCGTGCGAGTCGTCGGACATCGCGACGCCGGCCAGCACCCGGTCGATGCCGAAACGCCAAGTGTTGTGTACGAAGTCGACGTGGTAGGGCCGTCGGTGCTCCTGGTCGAACCCCCACCGGATGTTGGCCTGGCGGACCCAGCGGGTGATGGCCTCCAGGTCGTCGTCGGTGAAACCGAAGCGGGCCCGCACCGGCGCGGCCTCGGCGAAGTCGAGCACCTCGCTGGCGGTCACCCGGCTGCCCGCCAGCGCCAGCAATTGCGAGGCGACGCCGAGCAGCGGATTGGTTTGCAGCGGTGAGCGATCCGCGAGCCGCACCCGCAACCGGTGCGCGGGATGCGCGCCGCGCACCACGTCGCCGAGCCCGAAGTCGGCGACGATCAGCGGCGCGTACGTCTCGATGTCCGGACACATCACCAGGATGTCGCGCGGCTCCAGTGTCGGGTCGTCCTGCAGCAGGCCGAGCAGGACCTCGCGCAGGACGTCGACCTGGCGCGCCGCACCGTGACAGTTGTGCACCTGCACCGATCGGTCGTCGTCGGCGAGCGTACGCCCTTGTGGCCGAACGGCATTCGCGGCGATGTCGGACTGCAGCCAGCCGAGCAGCGTGTCGGGCCGCTCCGGCGCGGGCAGGTATTCGTCGGTGTGCGGGTCGGGGGGCAGGCCGCGTTGCAGCTCGCGCAGGTCGCGCCCGAGCGTCGCCAGCAGGGGATGGTTCACGCTGCGGTGGCCGGTGTCGGCGCGCCGCGGGATCGCCCCCCGGGCGCCGGCCAGCGCGCGCCACAGTTCGTCGCTGGGATGCGGCAGCCACAGGTGCAGGTCATGGTGGGTGGACAACGCGTCCAGCAGCTCCACGTCGGTGCACGCCAACCGGGTGTGCCCGAACAGCGACAGCCGCCCCGGCAGGTCGGCCGGGCCCCCGCGGAGCCGGGTCACGGCCCGCTGATGGCGGACGTGCGGGGGATCGGCGGGCACCGCGTCCACCAGCGCCCGCCAGAGCTCGGGCTGCCAGGCCAGGTCGGGGTCTAGGTCGCCCCGCTCGCCGGCCAGCCAATCGGCGAGCAGCCCCGGACGCTGCCTGGCGTACGAGGCGAACAGGCCGGCCAGCCGTCGCGCCACCGAGTATCTGCGCCCGCGGCGCAGCTCGGCCTCCGCCTCCGTCGACGCGAAGTGACCCAGATGCGTTGCCAGCGTGCGGCACCACGGCTCGTCCAGCGAGCAGTCGATCACGGCCAGCAGCGGCCACGCCATCGCGTCGGGCGACCACGGGTCCTCGTCGGCGGTGCCGGTGAGTTCGGCGATCAGGGACGCCGGGCTGCGGAACGCCACCCCGGCGCACACCCCGTCACCGCCGCGGGCGCGGCCGAGCACATGTGACAGCCGCTGGCTGAGCCAGCGTTCGACGCCGCGCGCCGGCACCAGCACCAGTTCCTCGGTGAAGGGGTCGGTCGGCGGGTCGGCCAGCAGGGCGCCGAGGCCGTCGGCAAGGAGGTCGGTGCGCTCGGCGCGGTGGAGATGAAGCGACATCGCGGTGCCACGATAGCCCCGGACACCGACACGAGTGGGTTACTTGGCCAGCGTGAACTGATTGATGTCGATGTAGCCGTCCCGGAACGCCTTGGCGCAACCGGTCAGGTACCTCATGTATCGCTGGTAGACCTCTTCGGACTGGATCGCGACCGCCTCGCTGTGGCGGGCCTCCAGCGCCGCCGCCCACAGGTCGAGGGTGCGGGCGTAGTGCAGCTGCAGCGACTGCCTGCGGGCCAGGTTGAACCCCATCTTCGAGGCGTGGAACTCCACCATCTCGATCGGCGGCAGCTGGCCGCCCGGGAAGATCTCGGTGGCGATGAAGTTGTTGAAGCTGGTCTGCTCCTCGGTCATCGGCAGGCCGTGCTCGACGATCTGCTCCGGCGTCAGCATGGTGATCGTGTGCAGCAGCATCACCCCGTCGTCGGGCAGGACGCGGTAGGCCTTCTGGAAGAAGTCGTCGTAGCGGTCGTAGCCGAAGTGCTCGAACGCGCCGATGGAGACGATCCGGTCGACGGGCTCGTCGAACTGTTCCCAGCCCTGCAGCAGCACCCGCCTGCTGTGCGTGGTGTCCATCGCGTCGAACAGCTTCTGCACGTGGGCGGCCTGGTGCTCGGACAGCGTCAGGCCGATGACGTCCACGTCGTATTTCTCGATCGCGCGGCGCATCGTGCCGCCCCAGCCACAGCCGACGTCCAGCAGGGTCATCCCGGGCCGCAACCCCAGCTTGCCCAAAGCCAGGTCCATCTTGCGCAGCTGCGCCTCTTCCAGCGGGATGTCGCGCATGCGGTCGAAGTATGCGCAGCTGTAGGTCATCGTGGGGTCGAGGAAAAGCCGGAAGAAGTCGTCGGAGAGGTCATAGTGTGCCTGGACGTCTTCGAAATGCGGCGTCAGGTTCTCAGTCATGCCGGCTACGCGCCTTTCTGCATCCGGGGCCATTCAGCTGTACACGAGCGCGCGGCGCAGCTGGTTCACCATGGCTTCCCGAATGGGCCGGAATAAAACTTCGGCGTGCCCGTACGCGGGGAATTCCGACGACGTTACCCCTGTTTACCGGGGGTCAGGTGGAAAACGAGGAGGGACACATGGAGGCTTGGGACGCGATACGCGCCCGGCGCAACGTCCGGCAGTACCGGCCGGAGCCGGTTTCCGAGGAGGACCTGAACCGCATCGCCGAGGCCGGCTGGCGCGCGCCGTCGGCGAAGAACCGGCAACCGTGGGACTTCGTGATCGTCACCGACCGGGCGCAGCTGCAGGAGCTGTCGACCGTCTGGCAGGGGGCCGGTCACATCGCCGCCGCCGCGGCCGCGATCGCGATCGTCGTGCCCGTTCCGCCCGACGAGCGCCGGGTGATCACCGACAACTACGACGTCGGCCAGGCCACGATGGCGATGATGATCGCGGCCACGGACCTGGGGATCGGGACGGGCCACTCGTCGGTGGGGGACCAGGAGAAGGCGCGCGCCATCCTGG
>NZ_LZJB01000439.1:0-629 GCF_001666895.1 Mycobacterium sp. E3298 | reverse complement strand
ACCTGCACATCGTCGGACCCAACATGGCCACCCAGCCCTACGGCATCGGGGTCAACCTGACCAACACCGGGCTGGTCCGGTTCGTCAACGGCACCCTGGAGCGGATCCGCCGGGACGGCACGTGGAACACGTTGTACCGCAAGTGGTTGACGGTGCTGGGGCCCGCGCCCGCGCCACCGACGCCGAGGTATCTGGACTGATGGCCGAGTCGGAGAAGATCGAGCAGCCGGAAACCGGCGCCGACGAAAGCCCGGGCACCCAGCCGCCGGACACGCAGGGCGGCGGCCCGACCACGGGGCGCATCCAGGCCACCCAGGCGCTGTTCCGACCCGACTTCGAAGATGACGACGACGACTTTCCGCACATCTCGCTGGGCACCCTGGACAGCGATCCGCAAGACCGGGTGACGGTGGGGACGCGGGTGCTGCCACCGGTCCGCCACCTCGGCGTCGGTGGCGCGGGCGCGGGCCCCAGCACCGTCAACCACTTGCGGTACAACGTGTTCCACGTGCCGTCCCGGCGGATCCGCTCCAGGGTGCCGTTGACGAACCGGACCAGCCCGGTGTTGGTCAGGTTGACCCCGATGCCGTAGGGCTGGGTGGCCATGTTGGGTCCGACGATGTGCAGGT
>NZ_LZJB01000438.1:0-1397 GCF_001666895.1 Mycobacterium sp. E3298 | reverse complement strand
GCGGTCTGCCGCAGGAGGTGGTGTACCTCTACAACGGCCCCGGCGGGACGTCGTTCGACACCACGCTCAAGCCGTCGCTGATCGGCGCGCTGAAAAGCGATGTGCCCTACCTGAAATCGATCGGTGACTTCGCCGACCTCGACGTGGGGAAGTTCGCGGTGGACGATCCGCTGCGCGCGGTGTTCGCCGCCCGCGGGCTGGACTACGCCGCCACCCGGGCGCGGGCCACCAACCCGTCCCTGCTCTCCGGCGACCCCGCGCTGACCAGCGAGCTGTGGTTGGACGGCGCCGACACGACGCAGACGGTCGCGAACCCCACCGGCTTGCTGCGGGCGGTCGCCGAGGCCACCGCCCGCGGCGGGAAAATCCGCGCGGCCTACGTTCCCGACGCCGAGCTCGGCACCCGGTGGTTCGCCGACAAGGCGGTGTGGGTGAAAGACGGCCGAAACTATCTGCCGTTCGGCACGCAGGCCGGGGCGCACCGGTACCTGGGGGCCCACCCGGGCGGCGTCGTGATGAATTACCAGCAGGCACTGGGAGGTTCGGTATGACCGTCGAAGCAGTGGCCGACCGGGCGCCCGGCGTGATCCCGACGCCCGCGCTCGCGCATACGCGGCGGCGCACCTCCGCCTGGGGGTCGCGGCTGCTGCGGCTGGCGTCGGTGCTGGCCGCAATCGGGTTGTGGCAGTTGCTCACCGCGGGCAAGGTGCGGCTGCTGCTGCGGTTCGACACGTTGCCCACCGTCACGCAGATCGTGCACGCGCTGCAGCGGCGGCTCGGTGCCGGCGAGTACTGGCTCGACCTGGCGCAGTCGTTGATCCGCATCCTCACCGGCTTCGGGTTGGCGGCCGTGATCGGCGTGGCGACCGGTGTCCTGCTGGGCCGTTCGCGCCTGTTCGCCGACCTGTTCGGTCCCCTGGCCGAGTTGGCGCGCCCCGTCCCCGCGATCGCGATCGTGCCCGTGGCGATCCTGCTGTTCCCGACCGACGAGGCGGGCATCGTGTTCATCACGTTCCTCGCCGCCTACTTCCCGATCATGGTCAGCACCCGGCACGCCGTGCGGGCGCTGCCGACCCTGTGGGAGGACTCGGTGCGCACGCTGGGCGGTGGCCGGTGGGCGGTGCTGACCCAGGTGGTGCTGCCGGGCATCTTGCCGGGCGTGTTCGGCGGCCTGTCGGTCGGCATGGGCGTGGCCTGGATCTGCGTCATCTCCGCCGAGATGATCTCGGGCCGCCTCGGCGTCGGCTACCGCACCTGGCAGGACTACACCGTGCTGGCCTACCCGCAGGTGTTCGTCGGCATCATCACCATCGGCGTCCTCGGGTTCGCCACGTCGGCGGCCGTCGAGTTGGTCGGCCGGCGGGTGACGCGCTGGTTGCCCCGAGCACAGGAAGGCT
>NZ_LZJB01000437.1:0-4816 GCF_001666895.1 Mycobacterium sp. E3298 | reverse complement strand
GGCGACCGTGTTCCCGGGCCCGGACGCCATCGTCGTCACCGCCGCCGAGCAGCAGGCCGCCGACGAGCGGGCACGAGCACGATTCGCCGCGGTGCAGGCCGCCATCCGGGATCACAGCCGAGTCGGGTAGCAGCCAAATGCCTTCTACCACAGACGGATGCCCGTCGATAACCGACGCCGACGTCGACGAGCTCGCCTTTGAATTTCTGCACTCGCCCTACGCCGGCCACACCTACGTCGACTGGCGTTTGGACCAGCGCCTCGACGGCTTCCTGCGCCACCGCGGGCTCGTGCGGCTCACCCAAGACGGTGACGCCTACGGCCTCATCCTCAACCGGGTGATGGCCTACATGGCCGAGCTGCGCCGGAAACGGTGACCCGACGAACGACCCGTAAGCCTGGGACTTCGGTCCCTACCGCCGATTACGGCGGACTGGTCGGATGAAAGTCGTCAATGGTGAAAGGGATCGAGGAGATTGCCATGGCGACCCTTCCCGTCCGCCCGCCGAGCGGCGTAGTGACCGCGGTGCGCGATGACCAGAGCAGCTGACGCGACCCGGCGCTCGCCGCGCCGCGTGTTCCGCGACCGCAGCGAGGCCGGCCGGGTGCTGGCCAACCTCCTCGGGGCCTACCGCGATCGGCCAGACGTGATCGTGCTGGGTCTGGCGCGGGGCGGCATACCCGTCGCGTGGGAGGTGGCGGCGGCGCTGCGCGCGCCGCTGGACGCCTTCATCGTGCGCAAGCTCGGCGCGCCCGGCCACGAGGAATTCGCGGTGGGAGCACTGGCGAGCGGGGGCCGCGTGGTGGTCAACGACGACGTCGTGCGTGGCCTGCGTATCACCCCGCAGGAGTTGCGCGCGGTCGCCGAGCGTGAGGGTCGGGAATTGATTCGGCGCGAGGCCGCCTACCGCGACGGGCGCCCACCCGTGGAGGTGGCCGGCAAGACGGTCATCCTCGTCGACGACGGATTGGCCACCGGCGCAAGCATGTCCGCGGCGGTGCAGGCGCTGCGCGAAGCCGAGCCGGCGCACATCGTCATCGCCGTGCCGGCGGCCCCCGAGTCGACGTGCCGGGAATTCGCCGGGCAGGTCGACGACGTCGTGTGCGCGAGCATGCCCACCCCGTTCCTCGCGGTCGGGGAGTCCTTCTGGGATTTCCGCCAGGTCACCGACGACGAGGTCCGCCGGCTGCTCGCCACGCCGACGACCGGGGCGTCGCGGGGCGCCGCGGCGCGGACACCGGCCGACGTGATCAGCCGGGTCGCCATCGACGCGCCGGCGGGCGTGCCGCCGCAAGCGGCGCTGGACGCGCTCGTCGGTGACGCGCGCATCGTGCTGATCGGCGAAAGTTCGCACGGCACACACGAGTTCTACGAGGCCCGGGCCGAAATCACCAAGTGGCTGATCGAGGAGAAGGGTTTCTGCGCCGTCGCGGCCGAGGCGGACTGGCCCGACGCCTACCGGGTGAACCGCTACGTTCGCGGCATCGGCGAGGACACCACCGCCGACGAGGCGTTGAGCGGCTTCGAGCGCTTTCCCGCCTGGATGTGGCGCAACACCGTCGTCCGTGACTTCGTCGAGTGGCTACGCACGCGAAACCGGCTGCACGAGAACAACGGCCAGCGGCAGGCCGGCTTCTACGGCCTGGATCTCTACAGCCTGCACCGGTCGATGCGGGAGGTGATCGGCTACCTGGACAAGATCGACCCCAAGGCGGCGGCGCGGGCGCGGGAACGCTACGCCTGCTTCGACCACGCCTCGGCGGACGACGGTCAGGCGTACGGCTTCTCGGCGGCCTTCGGCGCGGGCCCGTCGTGCGAGAAGGAAGCGATCGATCAACTCGTCGAGATCCAGCGCAACGCGCTGGCCTACGCGCGCAGGGACGGCCTGCTCGCCGAGGACGAATTGTTCTACGCCCACCAGAACGCCCAGACGGTGCACAACGCGGAGGTGTACTACCGGGCGATGTTCAGCGGCCGGGTCACCTCGTGGAACCTGCGCGACAAACACATGGCGCAGACCCTCGACGCACTGCTCAAGCATCTGGACCGTCACGACGACGTGCCGTCCGCGCGAATCGTGGTGTGGGCCCACAACTCCCACGTAGGCGACGCCCGCGCCACCGAGGTGTGGGCCGACGGACAACTCACGCTCGGCCAGCTGGTCCGGCAGCGGCACGGCGACGAATCCCGCCTGCTCGGCTTCAGCACGTACGCGGGCACCGTCACCGCCGCCAGCGACTGGGGCGGCATCGCCGAACGCAAGGTCGTCCGCCCGGCCCTCAACGGGAGCATCGAAGAACTCCTGCACGAAACGGGCAGGGCGGCGTTCGTGGTGTCGCCGCACCTCAACCCCGGGGCCGCGGAGCCCCTCGGCGCGGTGCGCCTGGGGCGTGCCATCGGGGTGATCTACCGCCCCGAGACCGAACGGCAGAGCCACTACTTCCACGTCCGGCCCGCCGACCAGTTCGACGCGATGATTCACATCGACCGGACGCGGGCGTTGGAGCCGTTGGAGGTCACCAGCGTGTGGATCGCCGGCGAGACGCCGGAAACGTACCCGAGCGGCCTCTAGGCACGAAGCGATGGAGATACAGATGCCGGCCGATCGGGCGCTCAGCCGAAGAATCGTCACGTTGACCATGAATCCCGCGCTCGACATCACCACGAGCGTCGGCGTGGTGCGGCCGACCGACAAATTGCGCTGCTCGGCGACGCGCTACGACCCGGGCGGCGGCGGCATCAACGTCGCGCGGATCGCGAAGGTCCTCGGCAGCCCGGTGCTGGCGGTGTTTCCGGCGGGCGGGTCGCACGGTGGCCTCGTCACCACCCTGCTCGGCGAGGCGGAGGTGCCGTTCCTGCAGATCCCGATCGCCGCCCAGACCCGCGAGAGTTTTTCCGTCAACGAGACCAGCACGGGCCAGCAATACCGGTTCGTCCTGCCGGGCCCGGAGCTCAACGCCTTCGAACAGGAGCAATGCCTCGCCGAACTGCGGGCCGCCGCCCAGACGGCCGAAGTCGTCGTGGCCAGCGGCAGCCTGCCGCCGGGCGTCCCGGCCGACTACTACCAGCGGGTCGCCGACATCTGCCGGGAGCTGGGCGTGAAGCTGATTCTGGACACCTCCGGCGGCGGCCTGCAGCACATCTCCTCGGGCGTGTATCTGCTCAAGGCGAGCGTGCGCGAGCTGAGGGAATGCGTCGGCCGCCGACTCGCCACCGAGTCCGAGCAATTGGCCGCCGCCCATCAGCTGATCGACAGCGGCCACGCACAGGTCGTCGTGGTGTCCCTGGGGTCCTACGGCGCGCTGCTCGCGACACGCCATGCCAGCCAACGCTTTCCGGCGGTCCCGATGCGTAGCGGCAGCGGCGTCGGGGCCGGCGACGCGATGGTCGCCGCGATCACGGTGGGTATCACCCGTGGGTGGCCGCTCGCCAAATCCGTTCGGTACGGGATCGCGGCGGGCGCGGCGATGCTGATGACGCCCGGTACGGCGGTCTTCGAGCGCGTCGACGTGGAGCGGTTGTTCGAGCTGGTGGCCGAACCCGCGGAGGTGGGGCCGAACGACTTCGCAGCTGGGGCCTAACGGCCCCTCCGTCGCGGGGCGCCGGCGCAATAGCCTTGAAAGCGAATGGAACCCTAGGAGCCGACATGAACCAGCTGGACGCCAAGGCCGTGGTCGTCGGCGTCAACGGCTCGAAAGCCGCGGTGAACGCCGCGAAGTGGGCGATCGACGAGGCGATCGGCCGGCAGATGCCGCTGCGCCTGGTCTATGTCATCCCCCCACGAGGGGGCCACGCCGGGTCGGGCCCCACCTCGGAATGGGAGGTCGAACGCGGCGAAATCGCGCTGTGCGAAGCGGAGTCCGCCATCCAGAGTGAGCGCAAGGCGGTCGAGATCGAGACGGCGATCGTCTCCGGTGACCCCGCGCAGGCGTTGATCGACCAATCGCTGGACGCCGCCCTGGTGTGTGTCGGCACCGCCAGGCGGGGATGGGCGTCCGACGGGCTGTTGGGCCCGACCGCGGCCGGCCTGGTGGCGCGCGCGCACTGCCCGGTCGCGATCATCCGCACCAATCCCGACGGGTCGCCGACGGAGCTCGGGGTGATCGCCGTTGTGCTCAACGACGAGCCCGACAACGACGAGGTGGTACACCAGGCCATGGAGGAAGGGCGCCGCCGCCACGCCACCGTCCGGCAGATCGACCGGCGGCTGAACAGCTGGGTCCGCCGCTACCCGGACGTCCACGTCCAGACCGTCGCTGCGGGCACCGGCGCCAGACCCAGCGAGAAGCCCGGTGGCACAATCGAACTCGCGGTGGTCGGCAGTGCCGATGCCGACGAGATCGCGGGGCTGGTCACCCCGAACTGTCATCCGATCGTCGGCTACCCCGACTGCTCGGTGCTCGTGGTTCGCCACTGAGATGACGGAGACCGCCCGAACCGAGTCGGTCGTCGCCGGTATCGATGGTTCCAAGGCGGCGATCCGCGCGGCGCTATGGGCGGTCGACGAGGCGGTGAGTCGTGACGTTCCGCTGCGTCTGCTCTACGCGACCGAGGCCGAAGGCGGCGAACAAACGGCGGAGCTCGCGGTCGGCCAGGCGGTCAGCGCGATCCGCGCCGCGGGCAGGCCGGTGGCGATCGAGACGGAAATCGTCCACGGACCCGCGGTCGGGTCGCTGATTCGTTCGTCGGCGTCGGCGGTGATGGTCTGCGTGGGAGCCGTCGGGCTGCGCCACTTTCAACCGGGCCGGGTCGGCTCCACCGCCGCGGCGCTGGCCGTCTCGGCGCACTGCCCGGTGGCGATCGTCCGCGGCCGCG
>NZ_LZJB01000436.1:0-1480 GCF_001666895.1 Mycobacterium sp. E3298 | reverse complement strand
CCGCGTCCAGTTCGGCCGTCACATCAGCTCTTTCCAGGCGATCCGGCACCGGCTGGCCGAGACGCTGGTCGCGATCCAGGGTGCCGAAGCGACGCTGCATGTCGCCACGCATTCCGACGATCACGACGGCCTTGCCTCGCTGCTGGCGAAGGCCGCCGCCGGCCAGGCGGCGCTGACCGCCGCCCGGCACTGCCAGCAGGTGCTCGGCGGGGTCGGCTTCACCGCCGAGCACGCGCTGCACCACCACGTCAAACGGTCGCTGACGCTGGACGGTCTGCTGGGCAACACGCGGGAGCTGACCCGGGATGCCGGAAAGGCTCTGGTGGACAGGGGTTTTGCGCCACGGCTTGCCGAGCTTTAGCCGGCCCCGGAATCCTGATCGCCAGTAGTAGCCTCCCGTTGTCGCTGTGCGGCGAGCAGAATGGCGGGTCCTGAATCTGTGTGACGGATGTGATCTAACGGGTGCGCGTACACTTCGTCTGGCCACCGAGACGATGGGACGCGATGAGTCAGCCCGAGCCTCCTCGAAACGAGCTGGGCGTCGCCTCGCTGCTCGTCGGCGTGGTCGCGCTCCTCACATGCTGGATGCTGCTCGGGGTGCCTTTCGGGATCGCGGCGGTGATCACGGGGGACGCGGCGCGCAGACGGGTCCAGCGGGGCGAAGCGAGCAATCCCCGAACCGCACTGGCGGGCATGGTGTTAGGCGCCGTGTCGATCGCCGCCGGGCTGGTCGCGATCGGGTACTACGCCTGGCGGGACGCCCGCTAATTCCGGGGGAGGCCGAGCACGCGCTCGGCGATGATGTTCCGCTGAATCTCCGACGTGCCGCCGGCGATCGTCGCGGCGAAGGTGCGCGCGTATCGGTCGAACCAGCTGCGGTAATGGCTGTCGAGGTTGAGGGCGGCGAACGGAGCGGTCACCGCGCGGTGCACCAGCCCGTCCGTCTGCGCGGCATTCAACGCGTCCTCCGATGCCCGTTGCAGGGCTTCGGAGCCCAGCAACTTGAGGACCGATTGGGCCGGCACGTCCTCTTCCCCGCGCGCGGCGCGCGACAACGCCACGGACCCCAGTAGGCGCAACGCGTAGGCGTCCATCACCAGGGTGGCGTAGCGATCCCGCTCAAGTGAGCTCGCGGGAGCGAAATCGATGCTCAATTCGTGCAGCAGGTCGACGTACCCCATCCACAGCATCACGCGTTCGTGCCCCAGGGAACCGGTCGCCACCCGCCATCCGCCGTTGAGTTCGCCCACCAGATTCTCGGCCGGCACCCGCGCGTCGGTGAAAAACACCTCATTGAAGTCGACTTCGTCGCTGTCACACATCGACGCGAACGGGCGGCGCACCACCCCCGGCGTATCGGTCGGAATCAGCAGCACGCTAATACCCTTGTGCTTCGGCGCCTTTGGGTCGGTTCGCACGAAGGTCAGCAACACGTCGGCGTCGTGGGCGCCAGAAGTCCACACCTTCTGCCCGTTGACGA
>NZ_LZJB01000435.1:0-10840 GCF_001666895.1 Mycobacterium sp. E3298 | reverse complement strand
GCCGCCGCCCCGGTCGGCGAACGGCCAGTCATGCTTGCCGGGCTGCGCCAGCACCGCGCAGTCGATGCCGTTGGCACGGCCGAGCGCGCACAGCGAATAGGCGGCCGCCGTCTGGTTGCCTGGGTCGGCGGCGGCCTCCCGGCCGGCGAGCCGAATCGCGCCGCTGTCGGTCATCAGCGGGTCATGGCGCCCGGCGGGCGGCCCGTCGGAGGAGATCGCGAACCAGCCGGCCACGTCCCGGTACGGCCCGTGCCGGCCGATCACCGTCGTCGGGTCGAACGCGGCCCAGGCGTCGGCGTTTCCGCCGAAGAGCCGCGCGATGGTCTGGGCCTTGTTTCCGGCGTTCGGGAAGAAGTCGCCGGCGACGTCGACGAACGCACTGAACATGTCGGGGTGCATCACGGTCAGGTCCACGGCGCAGGTCCCGCCCATCGACCAGCCGGCGACGCCCCAGTTCGACCGGTCCCGACTGACGCCGAATTTGGAAACCAGGTACGGCACAACGTCTTTGGTCAGGTGGTCGGCCGCGTTGCCGCGGACGCCGTTGACGCACTCGGTGTCGTTGTTGAAGGCCCCGCCGGAGTCGACGAACACCAACACCGGGGCCTTGCCGTTGTGCGCGGCCGCGAAGTCGTCGATCGTCTTGACCGCGTTGCCCGCCCGGGTCCAGTCCGCCGGGGTGTTGAACTGGCCCCCGATCATCATGACCGTCGGCAGCGCCGGCGGCGGGCTGCTGGTGAACCATTCGGGCGGCAGGTAAACCAACTCACCCCGGTGCTTGAAATGCGAACCGTCGGAGGGGATCACCACCGGAACCACGCTGCCGTGCGGCGGCCGCGTCCGCTTGGCCACCATCGCGGTGACGGTGGCCGGGTCGGTCTGGTCGGGCAGCGGGCCGGAGGTGAGCTGGTTCCACGCCGCCTGCACGGTGGGGAAGTAGCCGACCCAGAGGTTGAGCACCAGGGCGGCGCACAGCGCGCACAGGGGTATGGCCAGCAGCCCGGCGCCGCGCCGCCAGCCGCGGGCGCTGCGCCATCCCAGGATCAGCACGGCGACCGCCGTGCCGGTCAGCGTGATCCAGAGCCACAGCGCGGCCGGCGCGGGCTCGTCGGACAGGCCGCGGTCGACGATGTACCAGTGCGTCAGGTAGGCGACGGCAGCGCCGGCCGAGGCGGCCGCCGGCAGCCACACCGTCCGCCAGCGGCGCGATCGCCAGCCGACGGCCAGCGCCAGCACCACGGCGGCCACCGCCTGGGTGGTGATGGGCACCCAGCCGTGCATCAGGGACGTGTGACTACTTGCCAGCAACTGCGTCGTGGCGTTGGTCGTCGACGCTGTCACGGCATTCATTGTGATCGATTGTTAACCGGCCTGGAACATATTCACCGAATGTTCGCCGTCGGCCACCCACGTGTCGTGGGCCGGGTCAGTGCGGCTTGGCCAGCGGGAATGGCAGCGTCTCGCGGATGCTGCGGCCGGTTATGAGCATGACGAGCCGATCGATGCCCATGCCGAGCCCGCCGGTGGGCGGCATCGCGTACTCCATGGCCTGCAGGAAGTCCTCGTCGAGCTCCATCGCCTCGGGGTCGCCGCCGGCGGCCAGCAGCGACTGTTCCTGCAGGCGGCGGCGCTGCTCGACCGGATCGGTGAGCTCGCTGTAGGCGGTCCCCAGCTCGACCCCCCACGCCACCAGGTCCCACCGCTCGGCGACGCCGCGCCGGCTGCGGTGCGGCCGGGTCAGCGGCGACACGGACGTCGGGAAGTCGATGTAGAAGGTCGGTCCCTCGGTGCGGTCCTCGACCAGATGCTCGTAGAGCTCCAGCACCACGGCGCCGGCGTCCCACTGCGCGCGGTACGGGATCCGGGCGGCGTCGGAAAGCTTGCGCAGCACGGGCAGGGGCGTGTCGGGATCGATGTGCTCCCCGAGCGCCTCGGACACCGCATCGTGCACCGTCTTGACCGGCCAGTCCCCGGAGATGTCGACGGGATGCAGCCCGCCGTCGGCGCCGTCACCCCGGGGCCGCAGAACGGTCTGCTCACCGTGGGCTGCCTGCGCGGCGTTCTGGATGAGCTCGCGGCAGCCGTCGATCCAGACGGTGTAGTCGGCGTGCGCCTGGTACGCCTCCAGCAGCGTGAACTCCGGGTTGTGGCTGAAATCGACGCCCTCGTTGCGGAAGGCCCGGCCCAGCTCGAAAACCCGCTCCACGCCGCCGACGCACAGCCGCTTGAGGTAGAGCTCCGGCGCGATGCGCAGGAACAGGTCCATGTCGTAGGTGTTGATGTGGGTGACGAACGGCCGGGCGGTGGCCCCGCCGTGGATCTGCTGCAGGATCGGCGTCTCGACCTCGATGAAACCCTTGGCGAACAACGTCTCCCGGACGGAGCGCAGCACGCTGCTGCGGGCCGTGATCAGCTCGCGGGATTCGGGATTGACCGCCAGGTCCACGTAGCGCGTCCGCACCCGCGCCTCCGGGTCGGTCAGCCCGTTCCACTTGTTCGGCAGCGGCCGCAGGCACTTCCCGATCATCCGCCAGTCGCGCACGATCAGGGAACGGGTGCCGTTCTTGGAGAAGCCCATGTGCCCGGTCATCTCGACCAGGTCGCCGAGATCGATCGCCGCGGTGAAATCCGCGGTGCGGCCCCGCTCCAGGCGCGAATTGTCCAGCAGCATTTGCAATTCGCCCGACCAGTCCCGCAGCTGGGCGAACAGCACGCCGCCGTAGTCGCGAATCCGCAAGATCCGGCCCGACACCGAGACGGTCTGCTGGTCGTCCGCGTCCAGCGCCCGCGAGACCGTGTGGCTGGGCGGGGAGCCGACCGGGTAGGCGTCAATGCCCTTGCGCCGCAGGATCTTCAGCTTGGCCAGCCGGACCCGGACCTGCTCGGGCAGGCGGGCCCTCGACTCTTCCAGTTCCACGGCGTCGCGTCGCTGCTGCAGCTCGCTCACGTCGGGCGCCGATCCGTCGTGATGCAACAGGCCCGATTCCGCCAGCCGGGCGGGCACCGCGGGGTGATGGCCGGTGTGCACCCTGTCGCGTCGGGTGAAGGGCAGCACGAGGAAGCCCTCCGCGATCACCGAGGCGACGCCCACCCGGGGGATCAGGCGCGCGTCCTCGTAGCAGGCGTAGCGCGGCACCCATTCGGGTTGGTACTTCATGTTCGAGCGGTACAGCGTCTCCAGCTGCCACCACCGCGAGAAGAACAGCAGCAGCCCCCGCCACAATCGCGCGACCGGGCCCGCGCCGAGCTGGGCGCCCTGCTCGAACGCCGAGCGGAACATCGCGAAGTTCAGCGAAATCCGGCTGATGCCAAGGGTTTCGGCGGTCAAGGCGAGCTCGCTGACCATGAGCTCGATGGTGCCGTTGGGCGATTGCGGGGAACGCCGCATCAGGTCCAGGGAGACGCCCGTGGTCCCCCACGGGACCAGCGACAGCATCGCCACGACGGCGCCGTCCCGGTCCAGCGCCTCGACCAGCAGGCAATCCCCGTCCGCGGGATCGCCGAGCCGGCCCAGCGCCATGGAGAAGCCGCGCTCGGTCTGGGTGTCACGCCAGGCGTCGGCGCGGGTGATGGTCTCGGACATCTCCTCGGCCGCGATGTCCCGGTGCCGCCGGATGCGCACGGTCAGCCCGGCCCGGCGGGCCCGGGTCACGGCTTGGCGCACCCCGCGCATGTCGGGACCCGACAGCCGGAAGTCGGCGGTCCGCAGGATCGCCTCGTCGCCCAACTCGAGCGCGTTCAGCCCGGCTTCCCGGTACACGCGCGCCCCCTGCGTGCTGGCGCCCATCACGCCCGGCGCCCAGCCGTAGGTCTGGCACAGCCCCAGCCAGGCGTCGATGGCCTGCGGCCAGGCCCGGGGCTCGCCGATCGGGTCGCCGCTGGCCAGGCACACGCCGACCTCGACGCGGTAGGTGATCGCGGCGCGGCCGCTGGGCGCGAACACCACCGACTTGTCGCGGCGGGTCGCGAAGTAGCCCAGCGAGTCGTTCTTGCCGTACAGCTCGAGCAGCCCGCGGATGGCCGACTCGTCCTCGCCCGTCAGCGCGTTCTCGGCCCGCTGGGACTGAAACAGCACGATGGTCGCCATGATCAGCGCCAGCGCGCCGAACAGACCGAAGATGGCGTTGAGGAACACGTGCGGCTTGCCGGTGAACAGGTCCGGATCGGCCAAGGCGAAGCCGACCACCCGGTTGGCGACGTAGCCCAGGCGGTCCTGGCGGGCCAGCGTTCCCGGCCACAACTCGACCAGACCCCAGGACACCAGGATGCCGATCACGTCGCCGGCGACGAGCACGGCGGCGGCCTTGACCAGCGCGCCCTTCCTGACCTTGGCCCAGAATTCCCGGTAGGCCAGCACCAGCAGCACGATCGCGACGATGTGCACCGCGAACCCGAGGTTCTCCCCGAAGGTCTCGGCGGCGGTGTTGTCGCCCGCGGCGATGTCGGCGGCGTTCAGCGCGGCGGCAAGGATCATCTGGCCCAGCAACACCAGCCAGGCGATCCGTTTCCGCGCGGTCAGGGCCGCGGCCAGCAACGCCAGCACGAACGACCACGCGATGCTGGTGTCGGGGAAGTTGAACAGGTAGTCGTTGATGAACTCGCGGGGGACCTTGATCAGCCAGCGGAGCGCCGGCGACACGCTGGCCAGCAACGAGACGGTGGCGATGACGCCCACGATCCACCCGGCCGCCGCCGGTACCCAGCGATACCGGGAATGCGACCGGCCGCGGGCCCCCGAACGGCGCCCCGAACGAGATGAAGCGAGTGTCACAGACCGCGAGGATATGCCCTCAATCCGTGAAAAGCTTGGCGAAGCGCTAAGAGTGGCTAGCAATAGTTCGTCCGGTTGCGCAGCGGCGCCGGACGGGGCCGGGGGCGAAGTGCAAAATGCCGCCCCGTGGCTGCTAAACTGGCGATCGCGACCATCCCGGCGAAGGCCAGGAAACAGTAAGTGGAGTCCCACTCCCACCGCGAGCCACGAGATTTCTTCAAGGCTTGGCGGTCCGGTCACAGGCATCGCGCATGTCTGTTCCGCGAGCGACGCGGGCGGCTTGATCATTGGCAAGCCTCGATCGGTCGGCATTGGGCCCTGCTATTGCAGGGCTTTTCTGCTGGTGGTGTGGTGTTTCCGCCGCTGGCTCCCGACCCAGACCCGGCCGTGGATCGCAGCATATCTACAAGCCCAACAAGGGAGGCCCCATCAGCACTGAGACCCGCGTCAACGAGCGCATCCGCGTACCTGAAGTCAGATTGATCGGCCCCGGGGGAGAGCAGGTAGGCATAGTGCGCATCGAAGACGCACTGCGCGTCGCTGCGGACGCCGATCTCGACCTTGTCGAAGTCGCCCCCAATGCCAGACCCCCGGTCTGCAAGATCATGGACTACGGCAAGTTCAAATACGAGGCGGCGCAAAAGGCGCGCGAATCCCGCCGGAACCAGCAGCAGACCGTCGTCAAAGAGCAGAAGCTGCGACCCAAGATCGACGATCACGATTACGAGACCAAAAAGGGTCACGTGATCCGCTTTCTGGAGGCGGGTTCGAAGGTGAAGGTCACCATCATGTTCCGCGGACGTGAGCAGTCGCGGCCCGAACTGGGCTACCGCCTGCTGCAGCGGCTGGGCGCGGACGTCGCCGAATACGGCTTCGTCGAGACGTCCGCCAAGCAGGACGGCCGCAACATGACGATGGTGCTGGCCCCGCACCGCGGCGCGAAAACCCGCGCCAGGGCGCGGCACCCCGAAGGACCCGGGGAGGGCGCGGCATCGGACGCCGATGCGGGCGCCGACACCAACCCTTCACCCAACTGACCCGGCACGAAACGAAGAATCAGAGGAAACATGCCCAAGGCCAAGACCCACAGCGGGGCTTCGAAGCGGTTCCGGCGCACCGGAACCGGCAAGATCCTGCGCGAGAAAGCCAATCGTCGGCACCTGTTCGAGCACAAGCCGTCCACCCGGACGCGTCGCCTGGAAGGCCGCACCGCCGTGTCGGCCAACGACACCAAGCGGGTCAACAAGCTGCTGAACGGCTGACCGACAAGAAGCCGAGCGCCGGCGCCGCTGCCGGCACCCGACCATTTACTTAGAGAGTAGGAACACCCATGGCACGCGTGAAGCGGGCGGTCAACGCCCAAAAGAAGAGGCGCAGCATTCTGAAGGCCTCGAAGGGCTATCGCGGCCAGCGCTCGCGGCTCTACCGCAAAGCCAAAGAGCAGCAACTGCATTCGTTGAACTACGCCTACCGCGACCGCCGCGCGCGCAAGGGCGAGTTCCGGAAACTGTGGATCTCGCGGATCAATGCGGCGGCGCGCGCCAACGACATCACCTACAACCGGCTGATCCAGGGTTTGAAGGCCGCCGGGGTGGAGGTGGACCGCAAGAACCTCGCCGACATCGCGATCACCGACCCCGCGGCGTTCACTGCGCTGGTCGACGTCGCCCGGGCCGCGCTGCCCGCGGACGTGAACGCCCCGTCGGATTCCGGAGAGGCCGCCTAGCCCCTGCTGACCGAACGTTCGGCCCGCGTCGCCGCGGCGGTCAAACTGCATCGGCACGTCGGCCGGCGGCGGGCGGGCCGATTCCTGGCCGAGGGCCCCAACCTGGTCGAGGCCGCGGCCGCCCGCGGTCTGGTCCGCGACGTCTTCGTCACCGAAGCCGCCGCGCAACGGTATGCGGGTTTACTTGCGGCGCAAGGTGATTCGGTCCAGCTGGTCACCGAGCGGGCGGCAAAGGCGCTGTCGGACACCGTCACCCCCACCGGGCTGGTGGCGGTATGCGAGATGCCGTCGACCCGGCTGGCCGACGTGCTGGCCGGCCCGCCCCGGCTGGTCGCGGTCGCCGTCGGGATCGGCGAGCCCGGCAACGCCGGCACGGTCATCCGCATCGCCGACGCCATGGGGGCCGACGCCGTGATCCTCGGCGGGCACAGCGTGGACCCGTACAACGGCAAGTGCCTGCGCGCCTCGACCGGCAGCATCTTCTCGATCCCGGTCGTCGCCGAGCCCGACGCCCCCGCGGCGCTGGGCGCCCTGCGCGAGGCGGGGTTGCAGGTGCTGGCCACCACGGTCGACGGCGAGACGCGGCTGGACGAGGCGGCCGATCTGCTCGGCAGGCCGACGGCGTGGCTGCTCGGGCCCGAATCCCACGGCCTGCCAAGCGAAATCGCGGCGGCGGCCGACCACCGCATGCGCATCCCGATGGCCGGCGGGGCCGAGAGCCTGAACGTGGCCTCCGCCGCGGCGATCTGCCTCTACCAGAGCGCGCAGGCGCTGGGCGTGTTCAGGCGGCCCTGACGCGTCCCCGGGCGGGCCGCAGACCCGCCAGCGACAGCGTCCCGTGCACCAGCGAACCGGCGCGTTCCATCAGCGCCTTGGCCGGGTCGAGGGGCGAGCGAAGAGCCGGGCGGGAATGGGGAGGGAAGTAGTGCATCGGCAGCCCGCGACGGTCGCGGGGCGGCGCCATGAACGTCGGCGCCTCCACCAAGGGCGCGTCGGTGGGCAGCCGGCCCTCGGCCCGGCGGTAGGCGGCCAGCGCGCGCGGGTGCAGCCGGATCTCGTCGGGGACCGCCAGGAAGGCCAGCTCGACGAGCTTGCCGAACAGGCGCAGCAGCACCTCGTCGCCCGGTGTCCAGCGCATCCCCGCCTTCTCGCGCACCGCCGGCTCGAACAGGCCCGCCGCGATCCAGCGCTGGCCGGCGACCAGCGGCTTGAACATCTGGTCCCAGATCGGCGTGGGCATCAGCACGAATTTCGGTTTGGGGATCCGGATTTGGAAGATGTCCAGCGTCGCCTGGTTGATCTCGAGTTCGTCGCGGCAGACCCGTTCCCAGTACTCGCAGAATTCCTCCCAGGAGCCGGGCACCGGGCGCATGCTCATCCCATACATCCGGTACCACCGCACGTGCTCGTCGAACAGCTGCCTTTTCTCGGCCTCCGTAAGGCCGCCGCAGAAGTATTCGGCCACCTTGATCACCAGCATGAAGAAGGTCGCGTGCGCCCAGTAGAACGTTTCCGGGTTCAGGGCGTGATACCGGCGGCCGGAGGCGTCGACGCCCTTGATGGTGTGGTGGTAGCTCTTGATCTGCCGCCCGGTCGCCGCCGCGCGGTCACCGTCGTAGACGACGCCCATGATCGGGTACACCGAGCGGGCCACCCGCTGCAGGGGCTCGCGGAGCAGGATCGAATGCTGCTCGACGCCCGCGCCCAGCTCGGGATACATGTTCTGGATGGCGCCGATCCACACGCCCATCATTCCTGTGCGGAGATCGCCGAAGTACTTCCAGGTGAGGGAATCCGGTCCCAGCGGATCGTCGGATGTCGTTGGAATGGCAGTCATCTCGGCCTCCTGCGCTCACGATAACTTTGACAACGTGCGTTGTCTACGATTTCGGCCGCGCGTGCCCGCGGGTGTTATCGACCGTCGACAGCGGCGTGCCGCCGTCGTGACCAGCGGCTGCGTTGCGAGCTGCGCCACACCCGCGCGACCCTTCATTGCCCGCCTCCCGCGCGAGGAAATAACCTGGCCAGGTGGAACTCGCGCGTCGCGATTCGGATTCGGGCGGGCCCGAGGAATTGACGGCGCCCGATCCGCCGCGGCGCTCTTCGGTCCCGGTGCACAACGCGACGCAGTGGTTGCACAACCGCAACCGCAGCCCCGGCGCGGTCGCCTTCATCCGCCGGGCCCGACGACTGCTGCCCGGCGATCCCGAGTTCGGTGACCCGCTCTCAACGGCCGGCGACGGTGGGCCCCGCGCCGCGGCGCGCGCCGCCGACCGGTTGCTGGGGGATCGCGACGCGGTGTCGCGCGAGGTCGGCCTCGGGCTGCTGCAGGTATGGCAGGCGCTGACCGAGTCGGTGTCCCGGCGGCCGGCCAACCCGGAGGTCACCCTGGTGTTCACCGACCTGGTCGGCTTCTCGTCCTGGTCGTTGCAGGCGGGTGACGACGCGGCGCTCACCCTGCTGCGGCAGGTGGCTCGGGCCGTCGAGCCGCCGCTGCTGGACGCCGGTGGCCACATCGTCAAACGGATGGGCGACGGGCTGATGGCGGTGTTCGGCGATCCGACGGTCGCGGTGCGGGCGGTGCTGGCGGCCAAAGAGGCGTTGAAGTCCGTCGAGGTGGCCGGCTACACGCCGCGGATGCGGGTCGGGATCCACACCGGCCGGCCCCAGCGGATGGCGGCGGACTGGCTCGGGGTCGACGTCAACATCGCCGCGCGGGTGATGGAACGGGCCACCAAGGGCGGGGTGATGGTGTCAGGTTCGACACTCGACCTGATCGCCCAGAGCGAACTGGACGCGATGGGTGTCGTCGCCAAACGTGCACGTAAACCGGTTTTCGCCCCGAAGACGACCGGAGTCCCGGCGGATTTATCGATATATCGTTTGCGGACTCATAGGGAGTTGACAGCGTCCGATCACACTTCAGAAACAAATTAGCCGACATACTGGATGCAATGTTTGGGGGCATCCTTGCCCGGCTCGCCCGGGTCCAGTTCACGGTGGGGTACGTGGCGGCGCTGCTTGCCGTCAGCGGCGCCATCGTGGCGCTCGGCCCGCACGCGCACGACGTGCTGGTCGAGCGGGCCAGCACCAACCTGCACAACCTGGCCCACGGCCACGTGGGCACGCTGCTGGGCAGCGCGCTGGTGGTCGACGCCGGTCCGCTCTACTTCTGGCTGCCCTTCCTCACCTGCCTGCTCGCGCTCGGCGAGCTGCACCTGCGCACCATCCGGCTGGTGGTCGCGTTCCTGATCGGACACATCGGCGCGACGCTGCTGGTGGCCGCGGCCCTGGCGGCGGCGGTCGAGTTCGAGTGGATGCCGGTCTCGATCACCCGGGCCAGCGATGTCGGGATGAGCTACGGCGCCTTGGCCGTGCTCGGCGCGATGACTGCGGTGATCCCCCAGCGCTGGCGCCCCGCCTGGGTCGGCTGGTGGGTGTCGGCCGGCATCGCGTCGGCGATCATCGGCGGCGATTTCACCGACGCCGGTCACACCGTCGCCGTGGTCCTGGGCGTGCTGGTGTCCGCCCGCTTCCGCCAGCCCATCCATTGGACGCCGGTGCGCATGCTGATGCTGGCCGCCTCGTCGGGCTTCGGCTTCCTGCTGCTGGCCCACCACTGGGGGACCATGGCCGGAGCGCCCGCGTTCGGCCTCCTGGGCGCCCTGGCGGCCCACAAGCTCGTGCAGTTCGCCACCGCGCGCGGCGGGGCCGTGGACGACGAGGCGCTGCGCAGCCCGCAGCCGGTCACCGCGGGCTAGGCGGCCCGCCGGTCATCCCCGCAAAGCACGCGCCAAGCGGCGTGCTCAGATCACTTATGATCGGCACTTGCCGCTGGGCAACTTTCTCCCAGCCCCTCATCAGCAAGGAGAGTGTCGCCGCGTGGGTGCTCAGCCCGTCGACCTGTCACCGGACGCCTTGGCCAAGGCGGTCGAAGCCGCCCGGGAGGCGATCGCGCGCGCCGGCGATCTCGAGGCGCTGGCACGCGTCAAGACCGAGCACCTCGGCGACCGCTCGCCGCTGGCGCTGGCCCGGCAGGCGCTCGGCGGCGTCCCCAAGGACGAGCGCGCCGACGCCGGCAAGCGGGTCAACTCCGCGCGGACCGAGACCCAGCGCAGCTACGACGAACGGCTGGCGGTGTTGCGCGCCGAGCGCGATGCGGCGGTGCTGGCCGCCGAGGGCATCGACGTCACGCTGCCGTCGACCCGGCAACCGGTCGGCGCCCGGCACCCGATCACCCAGCTGGCCGAGCACATCGCCGACACCTTCGTCGCGATGGGCTGGGAATTGGCCGAGGGTCCCGAAGTCGAGACGGAACAATTCAACTTCGACGCCCTGAACTT
>NZ_LZJB01000434.1:0-2716 GCF_001666895.1 Mycobacterium sp. E3298 | reverse complement strand
ACGCGCGCAGCTCGGTCCCGCCGATCTTGACCGTCTCGCCGTCGGATACGGAGCGGAACTCCTTGTCGGGGTGCGTCATTCGCCACAGGACCTCGTCGGCCGGGTGCAGCAGCACCGGCGCGTCGAGCGCCTCGCTCAATTCCGGCGCGACCGTGACGTGATCGTTGTGGCCGTGCGTGCACACCACCGCGACCACGTGCCGGCCGTCCACGGCCTCGATGATCGGCTCGGCCGTGTGCGCGGCGTCGAACACCACGACGTTGGAGTTGTCACCGATCAGCCAGATGTTGTTGTCGACTTCCCAACTGCCGCCGTCCAACTCGAACGTGCCGTGGGTGACCACCTTTTGGATCTCGACCATTAGAGCTCCACCACCGAACGCAACACCTTGCCCCCGTGCATCTTGTGGAAGGCCTCCTCGACGTCGCCGAGGCCGATGCGCTCGGAGACGAACTGCTCCAGCGGGAGCCGGCCCTGTAAATACAGATCGATCAGCGTCGGGAAGTCGCGTTCGGGCAGGCAATCGCCGTACCACGACGACTTCAGCGACCCGCCGTGGCTGAAGAAGTCGATCAGCGGCATCTCCAGCTTCATGTCGGGCGTCGGAACCCCCACCAGCACAACGGTGCCCGCGAGGTCGCGGGCGTAGAAGGCCTGCTTCCAGGTCTCGGGCCGGCCGACCGCATCGATCGCCACGTTCACCCCGAACCCGTCGGTGAGGTCCTGAATGGCCTCGACGACATCGGCCTGGCGGGCGTTGACGGTGTGGGTGGCGCCGAACTTTCGGGCCCACTCCAGCTTGGTGTCGTCGGTGTCGACCGCGATGATCCGCCGGGCCCCGACCAGCGCGGCGCCGGCGATCGCGGCGTCCCCGACCCCGCCGCAGCCGATCACCGCGACCGTGTCGTCGCGGGTGACGCCGCCGGTGTTGATCGCCGCGCCGATGCCGGCCATCACCCCGCAGCCGAGCAGACCCGCGACGGCCGGGTCGGCGGCGGGATCGACCTTGGTGCACTGCCCGGCGTGCACCAGCGTCTTGTCGGCGAACGCCCCGATGCCCAGCGCGGGCGTCAGTTCCGTGCCGTCGGTCAACGTCATCTTCTGCGCGGCGTTGAACGTGTCGAAACACAGGTGCGGGCGGCCGCGTTTGCAGGCCCGGCACTGGCCGCAGACGGCCCGCCAGTTCAGGATCACGAAGTCGCCCGGTTCGACCGCCGTCACGCCCGGCCCGACGGCCTCGACCCGGCCGGCGGCCTCGTGGCCGAGCAGGAACGGGTACTCGTCGTTGATGCCGCCCTCGCGGTAGGTCAGGTCGGTATGGCACACCCCGCAGGCGATGACGTCCACCAGGGCCTCACCGGGCCCCGGGTCGGGGACGACGATGTCGACCAGCTCGACGGGCTCGCCCTTCTTTCGTGAAATCACGCCGCGCACTGTCTGACTCATGGCCACCAAACTACGGTGTACCGTCGCTGACCATGCGCGCCGGGGACGATGCAGTGGGACCCCCACCCGCTTGCGGGGAACGAAACGAAGAGGAGCGGCGCAGATGAACGCAGCACCCGAGACCGCCTCGGAAACCAGCGACGAATTCACCGAACGAATCGCCGCGGCCATCGACGGCGCGAGCCTGACCCTGCTGCTGAGCATCGGGCACCAGACCGGTCTGCTCGACACGATGTCCGGGCTCGCGCCGGCCACCAGCGCCGAGATCGCCGCGGCGGCCGGCCTCAACGAGCGCTACGTGCGCGAGTGGCTGGCCGGCATGACGACCGCGCACGTCGTCGACTATGACGCCGAGACCGCCACCTACTCGCTGCCCGCGCACCGTGCCGGCGTGCTGACCCGGGCCGCCGGCCCGGACAACCTCGCCCTGGTGACCCTGTTCGTCCCGCTGCTCGCCGAGGTCGAACAGAAGATCATCGGCTGCTTCCGCGACGGCGGTGGACTGCACTACAGCGAGTTCCCCCGCTTCCACGCGCTGATGGCCGAGCAGAGCGGGGTGGTGTACGACACCGCCCTGGTCGACGTGGTGCTGCCGTTGGTGGACGGCCTCGTCGAACGCCTGCGGGACGGGGCCGACGTCGCGGACTTCGGCTGCGGCAGCGGCCACGCGATCAACGTGATGGCGCGTGCGTTCCCCGCCAGCCGCTTCACCGGCATCGACTTCTCCGACGAGGCGATCGCCGTCGGCGCCCGCGAGGCGGCCGACCTCGGGCTGGCGAACGCGACCTTCGAGAGCCACAACCTGGCCGAGTTGGACAAGGTCGAGGCCTACGACGTCATCACCGTGTTCGACGCCATCCACGACCAGGCTCAGCCCGCGCAGGTGCTGGAGAACATCTACCGCGCCCTGCGGCCCGGCGGTGTGCTGCTGATGGCCGACATCAAGGCGTCGAGCCGCCTCGAGGACAACGTCGGCGTTCCGATGAGCACCTACCTGTACACGACGTCGCTGATGCACTGCATGACGGTGTCGTTGGCGCTGGACGGCGCCGGGCTGGGCACGGCGTGGGGGACGCAGCTGGCCACCGCGATGCTGGCCGACGCCGGATTCGGCGACGTGCGGGTCGCCGAGATCGAGTCCGACCCGATCAACAACTACTACATCGCCCGAAAGTGATGGCGGCCCTCGACGCTCTGCGGGATTGGCCAGTCGAGGCCGCCGCCGCGGCGGTGATCGGACCCGACGGCGTGCTGGCCGGTCACGGCGACA
>NZ_LZJB01000433.1:0-7827 GCF_001666895.1 Mycobacterium sp. E3298 | reverse complement strand
TCGACGAGCTCGAGGAGCTCCTCGTCGTCGACCATGTCGGCCTTGTTCAGCGCGACCAGGATGTAGGGCACGCCGACCTGACGCGCGAGCAGCACGTGCTCGCGGGTCTGGGGCATCGGGCCGTCCGTGGCGGCGACCACCAGGATCGCGCCGTCCATCTGGGCGGCGCCGGTGATCATGTTCTTGATGTAGTCGGCGTGACCCGGGGCGTCGACGTGCGCGTAGTGGCGCTTGTCGGTCTGGTACTCCACGTGGGAGATGTTGATGGTGATACCGCGCTGACGCTCCTCGGGAGCGTTGTCGATCTGGTCGAACGCGCGGGACTCGTTCAGGTCCGGGTACTTGTCGTGCAGAACCTTGGTGATAGCCGCGGTCAGCGTCGTCTTGCCGTGGTCAACGTGACCGATGGTCCCAATGTTGACGTGCGGCTTCGTCCGCTCGAACTTCGCCTTCGCCACTTCGTTGTCCTCCTGGACTGTTGGTGCTCGTTAAAGCAGTGTTGGTGTTTTCAGTTGTGCCGCGCCCAAGGCTTTGCAATGACCCGGCAAGATTACTCCGAGGGGATTTTTACTGACCCGTCGCCTTCGCGATGATCTCCTTCGACACGTTGGCCGGTACTTCGGCGTACGAGTCGAACACCATGGAGTAGTTCGCCCGGCCTTGGGTCTTGGACCTCAGGTCGCCGACGTAGCCGAACATCTCCGACAGCGGCACGTGCGCCCTGACGACGCGTGCACCGCTCCGCTCCTCCATGGCCTGGATCTGGCCACGGCGGGAGTTCAGGTCGCCGATCACGTCGCCCATGTAGTCCTCGGGCGTGGTGACCTCGACGGCCATGATCGGCTCCAGGATGACCGGTTGTGCTTGCTGCGCAGCCTTTTTCAGGACCTGCGAACCGGCGATCTTGAACGCCATCTCGGACGAGTCGACCTCGTGGAAGGCGCCGTCGAGCAGGGTGACCTTGAGGTTCACCAGCGGGTAGCCGGCCAGCACACCGTATTGCATGGCGTCCTGCGCCCCGGCGTCCACCGACGGGATGTACTCCCGGGGGATGCGGCCACCGGTGACCTTGTTCTCGAACTCGTAGGTCGCACCGTCCTCGCCGGTGAACGGCTCGAGGTTGATGATCACCTTCGCGAACTGGCCCGAGCCACCCGTCTGCTTCTTGTGGGTGAACTCGACGTTGTTCGCGGCCCGCTTGATGGTCTCCTTGTAGGCCACCTGCGGCTTGCCGACGTTGGCCTCGACCTTGAACTCGCGACGCATGCGGTCCACCAGGATGTCCAGGTGCAGCTCGCCCATTCCGCCGATCACGGTCTGGCCGGTCTCCTGGTCCAGGTGCACCTTGAAGGTCGGGTCCTCCTCGGCGAGCTTCTGGATCGAGAGGCTCAGCTTCTCCTGGTCGCTCTTGGTCTTGGGCTCGATGGCCACCTCGATGACCGGGTCCGGGAAGGTCATCGACTCGAGGACGACCTGGTCGTTCGGGTCGCACAGGGTGTCGCCCGTGGTGGTGTCCTTCAGGCCGATCACGGCGTAGATGTGACCCGCCGACGCGGTCTCCACCGGGTTCTCCTTGTTGGAGTGCATCTGGAACAGCTTGCCCAGCCGCTCCTTCTTGCCCTTGGTGGCGTTGATGACCTGGCTGCCGGAGTCGACCTTGCCCGAGTAGACCCGGACGTAGGTCAGCTTGCCGAAGAACGGGTGCGTGGCCACCTTGAACGCCAGCGCGGCGAACGGCTCGTCGGTCGACGGCTTGCGGATGACCTCGACGTCCTCCTTGCCCGGCGCGTGGCCGACGGCCGGCGGCACGTCCAGCGGCGAGGGCAGGTAGTCGATGACCGCGTCCAGCATCGGCTGGACGCCCTTGTTCTTGAACGCGCTGCCGCACAGGACGGGGTAGGCCTCCGAGCTGATGGTCAGCTTGCGGATGGCGCCCTTGATCTCCTCGACGGTGAGCTCCTCACCACCCAGGTACTTGTCCAGTAGCGCCTCGTCCGTCTCGGCGACGGCCTCGAGCAGCTTGGTGCGGTACTCGTCGGCCTTCTCCTGCAGGTCGGCCGGGATGTCGACGACGTCGTACTTCTCGCCGAGCTTGGCCTCGGCGCTCCACACCTTGGCCTTCATCTCGACCAGGTCGACAACGCCCTCGAAGTCACCCTCGGAGCCGACGGGCAGCTGGATCGGGATGACGTTGGCGCCCAGGCGCTCCTCCATGGTGCGCACGGAGAAGTAGAAGTCGGCGCCGATCTTGTCCATCTTGTTGACGAAACAGATCCGCGGAACGTCGTACTTGTCGGCCTGGCGCCACACCTGCTCGGACTGCGGCTCGACACCCTCCTTGCCGTCGAAGACGGCGACGGCACCGTCGAGCACGCGCAGGCTGCGCTCCACCTCGACGGTGAAGTCGACGTGGCCCGGGGTGTCGATGATGTTGATCTGGTTGTCGTTCCAGAAGCAGGTGGTAGCCGCGGAGGTGATGGTGATCCCCCGCTCCTGCTCCTGCTCCATCCAGTCCATGGTGGCGGCGCCGTCGTGCACCTCACCGATCTTGTAGCTGATACCGGTGTAGTAGAGGATGCGCTCGGTCGTCGTCGTCTTGCCGGCGTCGATGTGCGCCATGATGCCGATGTTGCGGACCTTGGTCAGGTCGGTCAGCACGTCCTTCTGTGCCACAGAAGTCTTCCCACTCTTTCGATTGCTTGGTTCGCTGTCTTGTTTGCGCCGGCCCCGTCGCCGGCTAGATCACCAGCGATAGTGCGCGAAGGCGCGGTTGGCCTCGGCCATCTTGTGGGTGTCCTCGCGTCGCTTGACGGCGGCACCCAGGCCGTTGCTGGCGTCCAGGATCTCGTTCGCCAGCCGCTCGACCATGGTCTTCTCGCGACGCTGCTTGGAGAAGCTGACCAGCCAACGCAGGGCCAGCGTCACCGAGCGGTCCGGTCGCACCTCGACCGGAACCTGATACGTCGCACCACCAACGCGGCGACTCCGCACCTCGAGGGAAGGCTTGACGTTGTCCATTGCGCGCTTGAGAGTGATCACCGGGTCGGTGCCGGTCTTCTCACGAGCTTGTTCGAGCGCACCATAAACAATGCGTTCGGCCAGCGATTTCTTCCCGTCCAGCAGGACTTTGTTGACGAGCTGCGTGACGAGCTGCGAACCGTAGACCGGGTCGTTGACCAGCGGACGCTTGGGCGCGGGCCCCTTGCGCGGCATTAGCTCTTCTCCTTCTTGGCGCCGTAACGGCTGCGGGCCTGCTTGCGGTTCTTGACGCCCTGGGTGTCGAGCGAACCGCGGATGATCTTGTAGCGCACGCCGGGCAGGTCCTTGACTCGGCCACCACGCACCAGCACCATCGAGTGTTCCTGCAGGTTGTGGCCCTCGCCCGGGATGTAGGCGGTGACCTCGACCTGGCTCGTCAGCTTCACGCGCGCGACCTTCCGAAGCGCCGAGTTCGGCTTCTTCGGGGTGGTGGTGTACACGCGAGTGCATACGCCACGGCGCTGCGGGCTGCCCTTCAGGGCCGCGGTCTTGACCTTGGCGATCTTGTCGCGGCGACCCTTGCGGACCAGCTGCTGAATGGTTGGCATCTAGGAGGCTTTCTGTGTTCGTGTTGGGCGTCTGTCGGCGGTTCTCAAGTCTTCGTACTGCAGTTATGCCCGGTCGCACTACCCCGCGGCCGGGTGTGTCGCACGCGTTGCGCACCGGAGGACGATCCGATGCATCGTGGACATGCGAATTCGCCCGGCATCCACTTCCTTACGGTTAGGCGCCGTAAGCCGCCAGGCACGAGCCTCCACAATACCCGCCGCCGGTCTTGCAGGTCAAAGCGGCGGTCAAACCCCGGACACCGTCGAAGCTAGCCCCTGACGCCGTCGTGGGTGACGCGCCGCTCCAGACCCGCCGCCAGGCGCAGCACCATGTCCGAAAACAGCGCGTCGGTGTCGATGTCGTCCATGACACCGGTCATCTCCAGCAGCACGAAGCCGTGCAGCGCGGACCAGAACTCCAGCGCCGCGTGGAAGGCCTCGTCGCCGTCGAGCCCGTAGGAGGACAGCACCGCGATCACCGGCGCGGCCGCGCCCCGGGTGGCCGCCGTGTACTCCGGGTCGTCGCCGCCCAGCGGCATCCGGGTGAATGCCGAGTAGCGGCCGGGGTGGTGATGCGCATAGCTGCGGTAGGCGCCCGCCATGACGAGCACCGCGTCGTCGCGGGCGCGGCCCTCGCCGACCCGGTTCAGCATCGTGATGATGTCGTCGATGACGCGGATCCGCACCGCCCGGCGCAGGTCCTCCAGGCTGTCCACGTGGTTGTACAGCGACGGCCCCTTGGTGCCCAGCTGCGTCGCCAGCGCGTTGATGGTGAGGGCGTCCCAGCCCTCCCGGTCCAGGAAGGTCAGCGCGCCGTCGATGATGCCCTCGCGGCTCAGCTTGGCCGGGCGGGAGCCGGCCCTCCCCCCGCGCGGGCGCCCGGCCGCCGTCGGCGTTTCGGGCTGAGCTGCCATGGCGGGGCCCTTCGCTCGGGATGTTCGGGGTGCTTAACTAATGACTCTAGTTGACGCCGGTCGCGAAACTATTTCAGCCACGGCCGGATGGACGTAATCTCAGTCCAGCTGATCACCCGTCACCAAGGGGGCCCGCAGTGCACTGGACAACCGTCGCCGGGTCGCTGGCTACCTGTGTCATCACCGTCGCCGCCACCCCCGCCCCCGCGGCGCACGCCAAGAACGGCGACACCCACGTCGTCGGCCAGGGCATCCAGCAGACGCTGGACTGCAACGACGCCACGCTGTTCGTCAACGGCTCCTTCAACAACGTCACGGCGCTGGGCAACTGCTACGCGGTGACGGTGATGGGCTCGTCCAACACCGTCGTCGCCGATTCCGTCTCGCACGACATCACCGTCTACGGCTACGACCAGACCGTGTTCTTCCACAACGGCGCGCCGGTCCTGTGGGACCGCGGCCGCGAACTGGGCATGACCAACCGGCTCCAGCAAGTGCCCGGCTAGGCCCGACACGACGTCACCATCCAACTTCAGGGGAATCGAGGAACATTGTCCGCCCGCATCTTTGACCGCCCCTCGGGGCTGATCGCGCTCACCGTGGCCCCGGCGCTCGCGGCCGTGTTGGTGGCCGGCTGCAGCTCGACGGCCAACCCGCCCGGCGGTTCCAGCACGACGACCAAGAGCAGCCCGACGACGACGACAAGCGCCGGGGCGGCCACCACCACCAAGTCGGGCGGGGCCAGCACCACCGCGTCGGTCGAGATCGGCAACACGCTCACCTACGGGTCGATGGGGACCACCGCGACGCTTGACTGCGCCAGCGGCAAGTCGCTGAACGTGGGCGGCTCGGACAACACCCTCACCATCACCGGCTCCTGCGCGACGGTGACCGTCGGCGGCGCGAGCAACAAGATCACCCTGGACAAGGTCGACACGCGGATCAGCGTGATCGGATTCAACAACACCATCACCTACAAGGACGGTGAGCCCAAGGTGGACAACCTCGGGTCGGGCAACACGATCACCAAGGGCGGCTGACGGTAGTCGTTCCCTGACAGGGGCATTCGCCGTGAGGCGAGCGTTTTGATTGGGGCATATGATGATCCCGGCAGAACGGAATCCAGCCATGCTCACCCGCACCACCATCCGCGCCGGCGCACTGGTCACGGCGATCGTGGTGCTGACAGGCGTCGTGATGCTTCCCCACGAGGTGGCGGCGGCCGACCCGACCGACGACCAGTTCGTATCACTGCTCGACCAAAAGGGAATCCCCGCGCTGGACAACATTCCCAGCCTCATCGGCACGGCACACCGGATCTGCCGCCAACTCGATGGCGGGATGCCGGTCGACGGCGTAGTCGACGACCTGAGGGAACGGGCCTTCAAAGCCAATCCGGGCGGCGGCCAGTACCCCGCCGATCGCGTGGCGCGCACCATCGCCCGATTCATCTCCGCTTCGGTCGAGGCCTATTGCCCGAACAACCAGCCGAAGATCGCTTCGCTGCAGGGCGTGGCCAATCGCGGACCCGGTTCGAGCGAACCAACCGCCCAACCGGCCGGGGTTCGGCTGGCGTCGTACGGACCGTTGCCCGCGGGGGAAACCGCGCAGCCGGACCCGCCGCAACTTCCGCCGCCGCCCGCCCCGACGGCCCAGATCCTGGCGCCGCCCCCGCCCGTCGCGGCCCCGTCGCCGCGGCCGCAAGCGCCCGCACCGGCGCAAGAGCCACAACCGGGACCGCAGCAGGGACCGACGGTGGCTCCCGCACCGGGTGGCCCTCCCGGCGCCGGCGGTGACACCCCTCCCACGCCGCCCGGCAGGGTGCGGCTCGCGCCGTAGGCTAGCCCGCGGGAGCGCCGTGCCGGCCCGCGCCGGCGGCGAACCGCCCAGCCCCCTCGTTCGCCTCGGCGGCGACGCGGGAGATGCTGGCGAATTCGAAGTCGATCGCCTCGGATTCCGTTGTCCCCCATTGATGTAACGCCGAGAGTCGATCGGACCGCAGGCACTGCTGCGGCAGCGCGGCCAGTTGCGCCGCCAATTCCTCCGCCGCCTGCCGCGCCTGGCCGTTGGGCACAACGCGGTTGGCCAGCCCCATCGCGAGGGCTTCGTCGGCCTTGACGCCGCGGCCGGTGAGGATCATGTCCATCGCGCGGCTGTGTCCGATCAGCCGCGGCAACCGCACCGTGCCGCCGTCGATCAGCGGCACGCCCCAGCGGCGGCAGTACACCCCGAACACGGCGTCCTCCTCGGCCACCCGCAGGTCGCACCAGACGGCCAACTCCAGACCCCCGGCGACCGCGAAGCCGCTGACGGCGGCGATCACCGGCTTGGACAACACCATTCGCGTCGGCCCCATCGGGCCCGGGCCCGTCCGGTGCACGGCGTTGGCGTCGGGCGTGCCGAAGGCCTTCAGATCGGCGCCGGCGCAGAACGTTCCGCCGTCGCCCCACAACACGGCGACCGATGCGCTGTCGTCGCGGTCGAATTCTTCGAACGCCGCGTACAGCGCGGCGGCCGTGGGGCCGTTGACCGCATTGCGGGCGGCCGGCCGGTTCAGGATCACCGTCGTCACCGGGCCGTTGCGTTCGATGCGCACTGGGTCGCTCATTTTGCCTCCGCGAATAGTGGTTCCCGCCGCTGCAGCAGCTCAGTGGCGAAGTCGTGGTAGGCCGCCCGCAGCCGCGCACCGGGCCAGTCGGCGGGCAGCAGTTCGTCGGGCAGGACCGGGTCGGTGAGCAGGTGTCGCACCGTCGCCGCGGCCACCACGAACCGGGCGGGAATGTCCGGCGCGGCGGCCATCTCGTCGAGCAGCCGGTTACCGGCCCGGGCCCACGCGGGCAGGTCCCACAGCTGGGTGGCGAGTTCGGCGGCGTCGTCGACGCGCGCCCGCAGGACCCGCACCCGGGCGTCGATCTCGGGATCGAGGTCGGACTCCAGGTTGTCGGGGCGCATCCACACACCCTCGCGCAGTTCACCGAAGCGCTTGCCGTGCATGGCGTTCCGCAGCGAGGCCCGGGTACGCGCGTCGCCGCCCACGCTGGTTACGATCAGCGTGACCCACTCCCCGCCCCACGGGCGGACCCGCGGGTCGATGGCGTCGTCCTGGCGGCGCTGCCGGGCCAGCAGCCGATCCGAGAGCCGATAGCCGTCGGCGGAGCGGATCAGGTCACCGGCAGCCACCATGCGGGTCAGCGCCACCCGCAGGGTGGTCTCTTTGATGCCGAAGTCCGCAGTGAGCCTGACCAATTCGCTGGCCCGGGCGTGCGCCGGGTGGGCGCCCAGCAGCACGCTGAGCACCACCGACCGGGCCGTCATGGTGGCCATGG
>NZ_LZJB01000432.1:0-5955 GCF_001666895.1 Mycobacterium sp. E3298 | reverse complement strand
GCTTCGCGGTGATGTCCTCGCCGGCATGGGTCGCCCGGCCCAGCGCGGCCGCGCTCATCGCGCCCATGGTCGCCCCGGGGTAGGCGAACGTCGCGCTCTGGTGGTCAAAACCGAGCAGCGACATGACCATCGAGCCGAATCCGTATGCCTTGCGCAGGGTGACGTGCAACTTGACCGTGGTTGCCGCCGTCTGCGCGGCGAACATCCGCGCACCGGCGCGCAGCACCCCGCTGCGTTCGGACCGACTGCCGGGCAGCATGCCGGGGTTGTCGGCAAGGAAGACGATGGGCAGGTGGAACGAGTCGGCCACCATGATGAAGTGCGCCGCCTTGTCCGCCGCGTCGGCGTCGATGGAGCCCGCGAGCACGTTGGGCTGATTGGCGACGACCGCGACCGGGTGGCCACCGAGATGGGCCAGCGCGCAGATGATCGCCTTGCCGTACCGCGGCTGCACCTCGAACCAGTCGGGCCGGTCGAAGACCACGTCGAGCACGGCGCGCATGTCGTAGACGCGGCGGTTGTCGCGCGAGACGATGTCGAGCAGTTCGGGCGTCGCGCGCTGCTCGCCGGCCTCGTCGGGCGGTAGCTGCGCCGGGTAGGACCACGCGCTCGGCGGGAAATACGACAGGTACCGCCGAATGTCGGCGATCACGGCCTCGTCGTCTTCGGCGACGTTGTGGATCACCCCGCTCGGCACGGCGGTGCCGGGCCCGCCGAGATCCTCCTTCGAGATCTCCTCTCCGGTGGACTCTTTGACGACCGGCGGGCCGGCGGTGAAGATCGCGCCCTGCGCGCTCATGATCCGGAAGTCGCAGACCGGGGCGACGAGCGCGCCGTGTCCGGCCGAGGGGCCGAGCACGGCGGCGACGGTCGGCACCCGGCCCGAGCACTGCGCCTGCGCGAGCAGGTCGGTGGGGGCGCGGCCGTAATGTCCACCGCCAGGTCGGAAGCCCGCGCCTTCCAGCAACATCACCAGGGGAACCTTGTCGCGCAGCGCGAGTTCGGCGATGCGGTAGCGCTTGGAGTTGCCGCCCGGTCCGATGCTGCCGGCCATGGTGGTGAAGTCCTCCGAGCCCAGCATCACCGGCGAACCGTTGATCAACCCGGAGCCGACGACCAGCCCGTCGGCCGCGATCTCGCCGCCGACCAGCGTCCCGATTTCTCGGAACGTCCCCGGGTCGAGGAGGCGCTCGATGCGCGCCCGGGCGTCGAGCTTGCCCTTGCCGCGGTGCTTGTCGAGCCGTTCGGTACCACCCATGCCCCACGCACGCTCACGGCGCCGCCCGAGATCGTCGAGCGTTTCTCCCCAGTCCTGGGCTTTCGACATGCCTCTGTCCTACCTCATGCAAGTTTCGTCTGGTGAGCGGATCTGCAGGGTCACATACTGGATTGCTTACTGTAAAGTTACCCGCATGGCCGACGCCGCCCGACTCAAGGTCGACGGGGGCATCCCCAATCAACTCGCTCGCGCGGCCGACGCGGCGGTCGCCCTGGAACGGCAGGGCTACGACGGCGGATGGACGCCCGAAACCAGCCACGACCCATTCCTGCCGCTGCTGCTGGCCGCCGAGCACACGAAGCGGCTGGAAATCGGGACCAACATCGCCGTGGCGTTCGCCCGCAACCCGATGATCGTCGCCAACATCGGTTGGGATCTGCAGGCGTATTCGAAAGGCCGGTTCATCCTCGGGCTGGGCACTCAAATTCAGCCCCACATCGAAAAGCGGTTCAGCATGCCGTGGAGCCACCCGGCCCGGCGCATGCGGGAGTTCGTCTCGGCGCTGCACGCGATCTGGGACGCCTGGCGCGACGGCGGCAAGCTGCGTTTCGAGGGCGAGTTCTACACCCACAAGATCATGACGCCGATGTTCACCCCCGAGCCGCAGCCCTATCCGATGCCGAAGGTGTTCGTCGCCGCGGTCGGTGAGGTGATGACAGAGATGTGCGGCGAGGTCGCCGACGGACACCTGGGCCACCCGATGGTGTCCAAGCGCTACATCACCGAGGTCACCGCGCCCGCGCTGTTACGCGGCCTGCGGCGGGCCGGCCGCCGGCGCGGCGACGTCGAGTTGTCGGCCGAGGTGCTGGTGGCCACCGGCGAGAGCGACGCCGAGCTGCAGACCGCGACGGCCGCGGTGCGCAAGCAGATCGCCTTCTACGGGTCGACGCCGGCCTACCGCAAGGTTCTCGAGCTGCACGGCTGGGGCGACCTGCACGCCGAGTTGAACCGGCTGTCCAAGCAGGGGGAGTGGGACGCGATGGCCAAGCTGATCGACGACGAAATGCTGGCGACCTTCGCGGTCGTCGGGCCGGTCGACGAGGTCGGCGCCGCGCTGCGAGACCGCTGTGAGGGTGTCGTCGACCGCGTCCTGCCGATCTTCATGACCGCTTCGCAAACCTGTATCACCGCCGCGATGAAGGAGTTTCGCCAGTGAGCACCACGACGATGGACGACGCCGGGAAGTTGTTGGCCGATCCACTGGCGTACACCTACGAGGAGCGGCTGCACGCGGCGCTGGCTCACCTGCGCGCCAACGCGCCGGTGTCGTGGGTCGAGGTGCCGGACTATAAACCGTTCTGGGCGATCACCAAGCACGCCGACATCATGGACATCGAGCGCGAGAACATGTTGTTCACCAACTGGCCGCGCCCGGTGCTGACCACCGCCGAGGGCGACGAGATGCAGGCGGCCGCGGGCGTGCGCACGCTGATCCACCTCGACGATCCGCAGCACCGGGTGGTACGCGCGATCGGATCCGACTGGTTCCGGCCAAAGGCGATGCGGGCGTTGAAGGTTCGGGTCGACGAGCTCGCCAAGATCTATGTCGACAAGATGATGGCCGCGGGTCCCGAGTGTGACTTCGTCCAGGAGGTGGCGGTCAATTACCCGCTGTTCGTGATCATGTCACTGCTGGGCCTGCCGGAGGCCGACTTCCCCCGGATGCTCAAGCTCACCCAGGAATTGTTCGGCAGCGACGACTCCGAATTCAAGCGCGGCAGCTCCAACGAGGACCAGCTGCCTGCGTTGTTCGACATGTTCCAGTACTTCAACGGGGTCACCGAGGCGCGCCGCGAACACCCGACCGACGATCTCGCCTCCGCGATCGCCAACGCCCGCGTCGACGGGGAACCGCTGTCGGACATCGACACGGTGTCCTATTACCTGATCGTGGCCACCGCCGGTCACGACACCACCAGCGCGACCATTTCCGGTGGGCTGCAAGCACTCATCGAAAACCCCGACCAGCTCGAGCGGCTGCAGGCGAATCTCGACCTGATGCCATTGGCCACCGAGGAGATGATCCGCTGGGTCACGCCCGTCAAGGAATTCATGCGCACCGCCAACGCGGACACCACCGTGCGCGGAGTGCCGATCGCCGCGGGCGATTCCGTGCTGCTGTCCTATGTGTCGGCCAATCGCGACGAGGACGTGTTCACCGACCCGTTCCGCTTCGATGTCGGGCGCGACCCCAACAAGCACCTGGCCTTCGGGTACGGCGTGCACTTCTGCATGGGCGCGGCCCTGGCCCGTATGGAGGTCAACAGCTTCTTCACCGAGCTACTGCCGAGGCTCAAATCCATTGAGCTGATCGGTGATCCGGAGTTGGTCGCCACCACCTTCGTGGGCGGCCTGAAGCACCTGCCGGTGCGGTACTCGCTGGCCTGACTTTCCCAGCTCTATTCGCGGCAGACAGCCATCAGCGCTGAATGGCCCTCGCGTCGATGAGCGCCCCGCTTATCGCGTGATCGCTACACTCCGGCGTGGAGGTCTCGCAATGACGCGCAGGACGATTGTCATCACGGGTGCCAGTGACGGCATCGGTGCCGCTGCGGCTCGTCGCCTCAGTCGCACCGGCGCCCGGATCGTCGTGGTGGGCCGCTCCCAAACCAAGACCGCCGCGGTGGCCACCGAATTGGGCGCGGACTACTTCGTCGTCGACTACGCCGACCTATCCCAGGTGCGGGCGCTGGCGGACAATTTGCGTTCGCAGCACCCGCGCATCGACGTTTTGCTCAACAATGCGGGCAGGATGGCCAGCAAGATCGAGCTGACGTCGGACGGCTACGAACGCACCTATCAGGTCAACTACCTGGCGCCGTTCCTGTTGACCACCCGATTGCTGGATGTGCTGCTGGAGTCCCGCGCCACGGTCGTCAACACGACCAGCTCGTCGCACAAGCTGGTCTTCCGTGCCACCGTCGACGACCTGGAGAACACCGCCAGCCGCCGCCCCGCCGCTGCCTACGCGTTCTCGAAGTTCGCAATCGTGTTGTTCACCAAGGAATTACATCGGCGCTACCATGACGCCGGTCTTTCCGTCGCGGCCGTGCATCCCGGCAACGTCAACTCCAACATCGGCATTGCCTCGGGTTCGCGATTTCTCGTGTTCATGCAGCGGTACACCCCGGCGGTGCTCTTCATCTCGAGCCCGGACCAGGGCGCCGACCAGTTGGTGCGGCTGGCGTCGAGCGCGCCCGTATCGGAGTGGACGCCCGGCGCCTACTACGCCAAGCGCAAGATCGCCAAGACCAGTCGCCTGGCAAACGACCCGCGATTGGCCGCCCAGCTGTGGGAGCGCACCGCGGCCAGGCTCGGCTGACGATTCCGCGCGCGGGTGATCTTCGATACTCATTAGTATCTAACCGATACTGACGGGTATGCTACTGCACATGTCGCCCGTCAAACCGCATCGCACCCGCCCCACCCGCGGCGAGGTTCGCGACCGGATCCTGGACGCGGCGTCGAAGGTGTTCGCCGCCGAGGGTTTCGCCGGTGCCACCATCGACGCGATCGGTCAGGCCGCGGGCTTCACCAAGGGCGCGGTCTACTCCAACTTCGAGTCGAAGGACGAGCTGTTCCTGAGCCTGCTCGACCGCGAGTTCGAGCTGCGCGGCGAGCAGATCGCGATAGCGCTCGACCGCAGCGACGGCGACACCGCCGCGGCCGCGCGTGAGGTGAGCCGGTCGGTGCTCGACTCGGTCCGCGACCATTCCGACTACTACGTGCTGCTCGTCGAGTACTGGCTGCGCGCCCAGCGCGATCCGCAGCTTCGGGGGCGCCTGATCGAGCGCCGTCGCGCCGCTGCCGACCAGGCGCTGCACATCGTCGAATCGACCGACACCGTGCCGGGCGACCGGCGGCTGACCGACATCGCCCAGCTCGTCGTCACCCTCAACCTGGGCGTCGCGATGGAAGAGGTGCTGCGTCCCGGAACCATCAACCCCGATCTGCTCGCGCAACTGATCACCGCACTGCTGAAATCGATTCCGGTTTGAAGGAGATCAGGGAAAGTCACACCATGGATGTCAAAGACGAACCGGACGACATCGCACCGGTGATCACCGCCGCCGGATTGGGGGTCGACGGTGAGCACGGACCGCTGTTCTCGGGGGTCGACCTGGCCCTGACGCCGGGGTTCCACGCCATTCAGATGCCCGGGGGCCCGGGTCAGACAACGCTGTTGTTGACGATCGCGGGACGCTTCAAGGCCAGTCACGGCTCGTTGAGCGTGCTCGGCGAAACGACGCCGCGCGCGATCCGCCGCCGGTGCGCGATAGCGGCCTTCGACGACATCGATGAACTCGAAGAGTCGGTGACCGTGGCGACCGTACTCGCCGAGCAACGCCGGTGGCTGGCGCCGTGGTATTCGCTGGTGCCGCCGCAAGCCGGTCAGGCCGGGCTGACGGAGGTCTTCGGCGACATGCCCCCGCCGTCTTCGGACACCTACATCGTCGAATTGTCCGACCTGGAACTGTTTTTGCTGCGGATCACGCTCGCGCTGCTGTCGAATCGTCCGATTCTGGTGGTCGGCGACCTCGAGCAAGTGCGCGACAACTCCCGGCGAGCGATCGCGGTGGAACGGCTCGGCGTGATCGCCCAGCAGCGCACGGTCGTCGTCGGAGTCACCAACCCGCTCGGCACCGACGCACCCGAGCACGAGCTTCACGATCGCC
>NZ_LZJB01000431.1:0-7176 GCF_001666895.1 Mycobacterium sp. E3298 | reverse complement strand
TGCCTGCTGGACCGCAACGCCCTGATCATGGGCTACTCCGGGGTCTACTCGAGCTTCCTCAAGCACGCCATCCGCCAATCCGAACGCTACGGCGTGCCCGCCCACCAGCTACTACACCGCGCCGGTCAACGCAAACTCATCGGCGGCCAAGAGGACCAACTCATCGACATCGCACTGGAAATCAAACGCGAGCAGCACACGGCGTGACAAACCTGGTGGACGCAAGTCGGCTGTGCAGCAACAGGTGTCGCCGACCGCGTCGTCGGACCACAGTCCGCCGTGACGACACTATCCAGCGCCAGTCATCGCACCACCCGGTCAGCGGAACACCGCGGCGTGCCACCCGCGACGCCGTGGCAGGCTGACATCGTGACAGACACTTCCGAGAAGGTCTTCCTAGGCGAGCAGGACGTACGCGAAATCCTGCTACCGCAAGGGATTTTGCGCTACTACGACACTGACCCAGAGGCCACGGCGGCGCAGCCGCTGCTGTTTTTGCATGGCTCGGGTCCCGGGGTCACCGGATGGCGCAACTTCCGCGGCATCCTGCCCACCTTCGCCGAGCACTTCCGCTGCATCGTCCTGGAATTTCCCGGTTTCGGCGTCAGCGATGACTTCGGCGGCCACCCCATGGTCATGGCATTTGGCACCGTATCGCCGTTCTTGGATGCGCTGGGCGTCGAAAAGGCGCACATCGTCGGCAACTCGATGGGCGGGGGTGTGGGCATCAACTTCGCTATCCACAACCCCGATCGTGTCGACCGTCTGGTCACGATCGGCGGGATCGGCATCAACATCTTCAGCCCTAGCCCGAGTGAGGGCATTCGGCTGTTGCAGGAGTTCGTCGAAGACCCGACTCGGCAGCGGCTGGTCGACTGGCTCAAATCGATGGTGTACGACCAGTCCCTGATCACTGACGAACTGGTCGAGGAACGCTGGCAATTGGCCATCGATCCGGACACCCTGGCCGCGGCGCGCCGCATGTACGGCAAAGCGGCGTTTGCCGCGATGAACACCGCGATGGCCGCCTCGGAAAACCCGATGCCGTGGGCAATCCTGCACAAGTTGACCGTCCCCACGCTGCTTACATGGGGTCGCGACGACCGAGTGAGCCCACCGGATATGGCGCTGATCCCGATGCGCACCATCCAAGACGCCGAACTTCACGTATTTCCCAAGTCCGGGCACTGGGCGATGATCGAAGCGAAGCAAGCCTTCGAAAGCACCGTGCTGGCGTTCCTCTCACGGCAGCATGATGCCCATTCGGTGTAACGGCGGTGCAGATGCGGCTCCGGATTATCCAGCGTGACAAAGGGAAAGAAAGCCAGCGGACAGTTCTTTCATGTCGCGCCCTCCCTATCGTTGAGTCGCACCAGCGTCGACGGGCAGCGTGACCGCGGTGATATAGCGCGCCTCGTCGGAAGCGAGAAACAAAGCGGCGTTGGCGACATCGACCGGTTCGACCCACGGCACCGCGAGCATGTTCATGCGAAGGGCCGCTTCGGCGAACTCGGCACGCGTCGGCGCCCTGTCGAGGTCGGGACGAAACGCGCTGCGCACTGCGTCGTTTTGAATCAGCGGAGTGTCCACATTGGTCGGATGGACGCAATTGACTCGGACATTCTGCGGCGCAAGTTCTTTGGCCAGGCTCTGCATCAGGCCGACCACGCCGTGCTTAGCCGCGGTGTAATGGGCGACGCCCACCAATCCGCGAAGGCCTGCGATCGAATTGGTCAGGACGATCGCACCCCCACCTTGCGCAATCAGGTGCGGCGCAGCGGCCCGACACGTGTGCCACACACCGGTGAGGTTGACATCCAACATAGTCCGCCAGGCCGCCTCGGTGAGGTCCAGCGCCAGTGCACGCGAAGTGATCCCAGCGGTAGCACATACCACGTCCAATCTTCCCAGCCGTCGCACACCGCGATCGGTGGCCGCCTGGACGCCGTCGACATCGCGCACGTCGACGATCTCGGTATGTATTTTGGCGCCGGTATCGCGCACTTGGGCGGCGGTGTGCTCCAGGTCGTCGACTGTGCTGTGCGGAACCACCACTGTGTCAACGGGAGCGCACACGTCAAGGGCCACGATATCGGCGCCCTCCTGGGCTAACCGCACCGCCTGCGCACGCCCGATTCCCCGCGCCGCGCCCGTGATCAGGGCCACCTTCCCAGCGACCCTGCCGGTCACGTCGCAACCTCTGTCATATCGGCACGCCGTTCATGCGCCTAGAACTCAATGTGGATGTTGTCGGTCACTGGCCGGGCTTGACACCCGAGGATCAAGCCGTCGGCGCGGTCTTCGGGTCCCAGCACATCTCCACCGGCCATATCCACCTCCCCGGAAATCAAGGTCGCCACGCAGGAGCCGCAATGCCCTTCTCGGCACGAATGCGGCACATTGATCCCGGCGTCAAGCATCATCTCGACCAGGGTCTGGTCGCGGCGCCATTGCAGTCGATGGAGAGCACCGTCCAACTCGACGTCTACGGTGGCCACCGCGGCATCGGTGCACAGGGCGGCGCCTTGTTCTTCGACATCTGCCATGCGGCCGATCCTTGCCACATTGGTCCGTGATGTCGTGGTCGGATTCCGATGGACGGGAGGTCGCCATCCCGGCGTCCAGTCACCGGGACGTCTCCTGCGATTCCGGGCGCAGCGGCCCTACCGTCGCTGTTCGTGACCAGTAGCACGAACGACGGGTTGGACCAGGGCATCGACGTGGTGGTCGTAGGTGCCGGCTTTGCCGGGCTTTACGCCCTGCACAAGCTGCGCGCCGACGGGTTGACGGTCAAGGTGTTCGAGGCCGGTCCCGACGTGGGTGGCACGTGGTATTTCAACCGGTATCCGGGCGCCCGCTGCGACGTCGAGAGCGTCGACTACTGCTATTCGTTCTCCGATGACCTGCAACAGGAGTGGGACTGGTCGGAAAAGTACGCCACCCAAGAGGAGATCCTGCGCTACATCAACTGGGTGGCCGACAGGTTGGATCTGCGCCGCGACATCGTCTTCAACACCCGTGTCACGTCGGCGGTTCTCGACGAGCAGCGGTTGCGGTGGACGGTGACCACCGATACCGGGCAACGAGTGAGCGCGCGGTTCTGTGTGATGGCGACGGGCCCATTGTCCGCGGCGATGACCCCACCTTTTGCCGGCCTCGACCGTTTCACTGGCGAGATCTACCACACCGCGGCATGGCCACACGAAACGGTCGACTTCACCGGTAAGCGCGTCGCGGTCATCGGGACGGGATCTTCGGGCATTCAGTCGATCCCGATCATCGCGGAACAAGCCGCGCAACTCTACGTCTTTCAGCGCACCCCGAATTACAGTGTCCCCGCCGGCAATCGGCCTCTCACCGACGAAGACCGGGCCCGGGTCAAGGCCAATTACGCCGAACGCAGGCGCTTATCATGGCGCAGCGGCGGCGGCTCACCGCACATCGCCCATCCGAAACTGACGATGCAAGCCAGCCCCGAAGAGCGGCGCGCGGCGTTCGAAAAACGCTGGGATCTCGGCGGGGTGCTGTTCTCCAAAACCTTCTCCGACCAGATGATCGACCCGGACGCCAACGAGGAGGCGCGCAAGTTCTATGAGGAGAAAGTTCGGGCCATCATTGATGACCCCGCGCTGGCCGAACTGCTGATCCCCACGGATCACCCGATCGGCACCAAGCGGATCTGTACCGACAGCAACTACTTTCAGACATTCAACCGCCCCAACGTGACACTGATCAGTGTGCGAGACACGCCGATCGAATCTGTCGATGCCACCGGCGTCAACACCAGCAACGCCCATTACGACCTGGACATGATCGTGTTGGCTACCGGATTTGACGCGATGACAGGGGCATTGGCCAGAATCGACATCGTCGGCCGGGGCGGTAAACGGCTGCGCGATGACTGGAGCAATGGGCCGCGAACCTACTTGGGTCTGAGCACTGACGGCTTTCCCAACTTGTTCGTCGTGTGCGGCCCCGGCGCGCCGGCGGTGCTGGCCAACATGGTGCTGCACGCCGAGGCGAATGTGAATTGGATCGCCGACTCGATCAGATATCTCGACGATCACGGCTACACGGCGATCGAGGCGACTCCCGATGCGGTGGACAACTGGGTCGCCGAATGCGCGCGCCGAGCCGAGGCCACCCTGTTCACCAAGGCCGACTCCTGGTACATGGGCGCCAACGTGCCTGGCAAGCCGCGGGTGTTCATGCTGTTCCTCGGCGGGTTTGGGACCTACCTCGACATCTGCAATGAAGTCGCCGAGGCTGGGTACAAAGGGTTTTCGCTGACCAAGGCGCCCTGATGTCGAGCCTGTCGGGTCGTGTGGCGCTGGTGACAGGCGCTGGGCGCGGCACCGGGCGCGCCCTGTGCGAGCGATTCGCAGACGAAGGCGCCGACGTCATCGCGGTGGACGTGCCGGCGGCAGCAGAAGACCTCGAACAGACCGCCGCCGCGGTGGCGCAGCGCGGCCGACGCGCGGTGACGGGGCTGGCCGATGTCAGCGACTTGGGCGCACTGACCGGCGCGGTGGACGCCGCCGTCGCCGACCTGGGACGCCTTGACATCGTCGTAGCCAACGCAGGCGTCCACACGGTGTCGGCTCCGACGTGGGAGATCACTACCCACGACTGGCAGCAGACCCTGGATGTCAACGTGACCGGCGTCTGGCACACCGTCAAAGCCGCCGTCCCGCACCTCGGCGAGGGCGGCGGGTCCGTCGTGATTATCAGCTCCACCAACGGTCTTCGCGGCACGGCCACCACCGCTGCTTACACTGCGAGCAAGCATGCCGTGGTTGGGTTGGCGCGCACGCTGGCCAACGAACTGGGCCCGCGCGCCATCCGCGTCAATACTGTTCATCCTGGAGCGGTCGGGACCTCGATGGTGCTCAACGAGGCGACGTTTAAACGCCTTCGGCCTGACCTGACCAGCCCGACGGCGGCCGACGCTGCAGAAGCGCTCGCGGCTCGCCACCTGCTCCCGGTTCCGTGGGTGGAGCCGGTAGACGTCGCCAACGCCGTGGTTTTCCTGACCTCCGACCACGCCCGCTACATCACCGGCACCCAGCTCGTGGTCGATGCCGGCCTGTTAGCCAAGGCCTAGCAGCGACGCGGATGGGAACCTACGCCGTCACCGGGTCGGCATCGGGCATGGGCCAAGCCGTCGTCCGCAAACTGCTGGCCGCGGGTCACCGCGTGATCGGCGTCGACATTCAGGACGCTGACGTCGTGGCGGATCTGTCCACTCCCGACGGACGCAGGACGGCCGCCGCTGCCGTGTGCACTACCGGCGACGGTCGACTCGACGGTGCCGTGCTGGCCGCTGGTGTGGGCCCCACCCCGGGCGCGGGTAGCGCGGCCCGGATCCTGGCGGTGAACTTCTTAGGTGTGGTCGAGCTCCTAGAGGCATGGCACCCGGCACTGGCGGCGGCCGGCGATGCGAAAGTCGTGGTTGTGGGCAGTAATTCGTCGACGACAATGCCGTTGGTGCCCCAGCGAGCCGTGCGGGCGTTACTGGGCCGCGATCTCCACAAGGCCGAGCGTGCACTACGAGTGTTCCGATCGGTCGCCCCCTCGATGGCCTACGGCGCATCGAAGATCGCGGTGGCGCGCTGGGTGCGTCGGACCGCAGTGACACCGGCGTGGGCGGGTGCGGGTATCCGGCTCAACGCGATCGCTCCGGGCGCGGTGATGACCCCCCTGCTCGAGCGACAGCTGGCCACACCGCGTGAAGCCAGGGCCATCCGCGCGTTCCCGGTCCCGGTCGGTGGGTTCGGTGATCCCACGCACCTCGCGGACTGGATGGTGTTCATGTTGTCGGATGCCGCCGAGTTTCTCTGCGGCAGTGTGCTTTTCGTCGACGGCGGGTCTGATTCCTACTTCCGCGCCGACGCCTGGCCGGCCCGCGTCCCGACTCCGCAACTGCCGCGGTATATGTGGCGGTTGCTGAGGTTTGGCCGCCGGCGATAGGTTTGACGGCGGTAATCACCGGGCCGCTGGCCGTTTCATGGTTGACGTCGCACGCCCATCGCGCCGCAGACGGGCGCGGCCCACTCCAGGGTCGACGAGTACCTGACGTGCTCGTCGAAAGCAGCGGCGATGTCGACCGGCATCGCCACGGGCAGCCGGCGGGTCAGATCGACGTGCACGAGGACCATCTCAAGTGTCGCCGATAGGCGTTGCCGGTACCGATCCACGGCGAATGACATCATGCGCACCACCTTGGGTGAGCGGTCAAGGACGCGGGCGTAGAGATCGGCCGTGTCATCTTCGATCAGCTCGCTGTAGTAGCGCAGGTGGTGCTCGACGGTGAAGAGGCCGAGCTGTCGATCAGCCCGGTCGGCGTCGTCGATCCCGAGTTCACGCACCAACGCATCGGCGGCGGCCGAACCGAAATCCAGATAATGCAACACGTTCATGTGGCCGTTCCCATCGATGAAGTCACGGGACACATTCCGTGTGATGGCACAGCGCAATTGGGCCACTTGGGCAGCCGACGGCAAGCTTTGCTCTTCCGGCGTCGGTGCCTGCTGATTATGGCCGCATCGAGATGCTGCTCCCTGAACCTGGTTCAAAGGCGCTGACGCTAGGCCCATCGATGGGACCTGGCTGCCGTGTGTCCCGACTGTCGGACGACAGCTCACGTCTTATCTCGGCGTCCGCTGACCGGGAACAGCGTCCAGTGGGCCGCGGACTTCAATAGATCATTACTACGCCCACAGACGTAAAGGACAACGATATGAGCGAGCGGGTACTCGACCGGGTCGTGGCGATGGCGGATCAGTTGCGCGACCAGGCCCCCGAGGCCGAGCGGATCGGCCGCCTGACCGACGACAGCGTGAAGCTGATGAAGTCGGCCGGGTTGATCCGGCTGCTGCAGCCCAAGAGCCACGGCGGCCTTGAGGTCCACCCGCGCGAGTTCGCCGAGACCGTGATGGCCACCGCCGCACTCGATCCGGCCGCCGGCTGGATCGTCGGCGTGGTCGGCGTGCACCCCTACCAGTTGGCGTACGCGGACCCGAAAGTGCCCAACGAGGTATGGGCCGACGACGTCGACACGTGGATGGCGTCACCGTACGCGCCGCAGGGGGTGGCCAAGCCCGTCGACGGGGGCTACCTCTTCAACGGCCGCTGGCAGTTCAGCTCGGGCACCGACCACTGCGACTGGATCATCCT
>NZ_LZJB01000430.1:0-4209 GCF_001666895.1 Mycobacterium sp. E3298 | reverse complement strand
CGACGCCGCTAAGTTTCTCAAGCCAGAGACGGTCGCTGCCGCGGTAGCCAATGTGGTGGCCACTCCCCCAGACGGCCACGTCCACGAGGTCGTGCTGCGGCCCGCAGGCCATTGACTCGGCTACTCGCTAGACGACCAGGTTGACCAGCCGGCCCGGGACGACGATCACTTTGCGCGGATTGGCGCCCGCCAGGAATGCCTGAACCTTCTCGTCCGACAACGCCGCGGCTTTCAGCGTGTCTTGGTCGGCATCGGCGGCGACCACCACGCGCCCCCGCACCTTGCCGTTGACCTGGACCGGGTATTCGACACTGTCGTCGACCAGGTAGGCCGGATCGGCTTGCGGGAACGGGCCATGCGCCAGCGACGTGGTGTGGCCAAGCCGCAGCCACAGTTCCTCGGCCAGGTGCGGGGCCAGCGGCGCCAGCATCAGCACCAGCGGCTCGACCGCCGCGCGCGGTACCGCGTCGCGGTGCTCCTTGGTCAGGTGGTTCGTGTACTCGATCAGTTTGGCCGCCGCGGTGTTATTCCGCAGTGCCGCATAGTCTTCCGAAACTCCCGCGATGGTGCGGTGCAGCGCGCGCAAGGTTTCGGTGTCGAGCTCTTGTTGGCCGGCCACATCGACCACCCGTGTAGCGCCGGTCTGCTCGTCCACCACCAGCCGCCACACACGCTGCAGGAAGCGTTGCGCCCCGACGACGTCCTTGGTGGCCCAGGGGCGGGAGGCTTCCAAGGGGCCCATCGACATCTCGTATACCCGCAGCGTGTCCGCGCCGTACTCGTCGCAAATCTCGTCCGGAGATATCGAATTCTTCAGGCTCTTACCAATTTTGCCGAACTCCTGGAAGACCTCGATCTCGCCGCCGGGAGCCGGGTAGAAGAAGCGGCCGCCCCGTTCGACAACCTCGTCGGCGGGGACATACGAGCCTCGCGAGTCGGTGTAGGCGAAGGCTTGGATGTAGCCCTGGTTTACCAGGCGGCGGTAGGGCTCCTTGGAGCTGACGTGTCCCAGGTCGTACAAGACCTTGTGCCAGAACCGCGCATACAGCAGGTGCAGCACCGCGTGTTCGGCGCCGCCGACGTAGAGGTCGACACCGCCGGGGTCCTGCGGGCCGTGCTCGTCGGGCCGCGGACCCATCCAATACGCTTCGTTCTCCTTGGCGCACAGCCGTTCCGAGTTGTAGGGATCGGTGTAGCGCAGTTCATACCAGGAGCTGCCGGCCCACTGCGGCATCACGTTGGTGTCGCGGGTGTAGGGCTGCAAGCCGTTGCCGAGGTCCAATTCCACGTGCACCCACTCGGTGGCCTTGGCCAGTGGAGGTGACGGCTCGCTGTCGGCGTCGTCGGGGTCGAACAGCACCGGCGAGTAGTCCGGCACGTCGGGCAGCTCGACTGGCAGGGCGGCTTCGTCGAGCGCATGAGCGCGACCGTCGCTGTCGTACACGATCGGGAACGGCTCGCCCCAGTAGCGTTGCCGGGCGAAAAGCCAGTCCCGAAGCTTGAATTCGATGCGGGCCCAGCCGCGGCCATCCGCCTCCAGACGCGCGGTGATCGCTTTCTTCGCCGTCGGCACGTCCATCCCGTCGAGGTAGCCGGAGTTGACCAGCATGCCGTCGCCGGGATAGGCGGCTTCCGAAACATCACCGCCGGCAATGACTTCCACGATGGGAAGGCCGAACTGGTGGGCGAAGTCCCAGTCGCGCTGATCGTGGCCCGGAACCGCCATGATGGCGCCGGTCCCGTATCCGGCCAACACGTAGTCGGCGATGAAGATCGGCACCGGCTCGCCGTTGGCGGGGTTGCGCGCGTAGCTGCCCAGGAAGACGCCGGTCTTCTCCTTGCTCTCCTGCCGCTCGAGATCCGACTTCGCCGCGATCGCCTGCCGGTAGTCGGCGACGGCCTGGGCCGGCGTCGCGGCGCCGTAGGTCCACCGCGGGTCGGTCCCCTCCGGCCAGCCGGCGGCAATCAGCCCGTCGACCAGGTCATGCTCGGGAGCCAGCACCAGGTAGGTGGCGCCGAACATCGTGTCCGGCCGGGTGGTGAAAACCTCGATGTCGACCGTCTCGCCACTGGTGTTGCGCGCCGAGAACAGCGCCCGGGTGCCGATGGAGCGGCCAATCCAGTTGCGCTGCATGGTTTTCACCGGTTCCGGCCAGTCGAGCAGATCCAGGTCGTCGAGCAGCCGGTCGGCATAGGCGGTGATCCGCATCATCCACTGCCGCAATCGTTTCCGGAACACCGGGAAGTTGCCGCGGTCGCTGCGACCGTCGGCGGTCACCTCCTCGTTGGCCAGTACCGTGCCCAATCCCGGACACCAGTTGACCATCGAGTCGGCCCGGTAGACCAACCGATGGCTGTCGATGACGTCGGCCCGCTCCCCCGCCGACAACGCAGACCATTGGCGGCCGTCTTCGAGCTGCCTTGCGCCGGAATCGAATTCCGCGATCAGCTCTGCGATCGGGCGGGCCTTGTTGGCCGCGGTGTCGAACCAGGCGTTGTAGATCTGCAGGAAGATCCACTGCGTCCACTTGTAGAACTCGACGTCGGTGGTGGAAAAGCTGCGCCGGCTGTCGTGACCGAGGCCCAGCCGGCCCAGCTGACGGCGAAAGTTCACGACGTTGGCCTCGGTGCGGGTGCGCGGATGGGTGCCGGTTTGCACGGCGTATTGCTCGGCGGGCAGCCCGAAGGAGTCGAACCCCAACGCGTGCAGAACGTTGCGCCCGGTCATCCGGAAGTAACGGGCGTAGACGTCGGTGGCGATGTAGCCCAGCGGGTGGCCGACGTGCAGCCCCTCCCCGGAGGGATAGGGAAACATGTCCTGCACGAACAACTTGTCGGCGGGAACGGGGGTGCCGTCCGCCGGGGCCAACGATCCGACCGGGTTGGGCACGTTGAACGTGCCGAGCTTGGCCCAGTTCTCCTGCCACGTGCTTTCGATACGGCCCGCCAGCGCCGCGGTGTAGCGATGCGTCGGCGCGTCGGAGTCCGGCTGAACGGCGCCGGGGTTGCTCTCGGCCGCAGTGGTCGGGGAGTCGGTCACCTGAACAGGGTATAAGGGAACCCCGGCCCGCCCGCCGGGCCACAGGATGGTCTCGGTTCCGTTGCGCACCGATCAGAGGTTCATCCCAGGTCGATTTCGAGCCTATTCACGGCCTTTGACCTGTAGTTACAGTCGGCCTCTGACAAGCCTGCTGGCAGTGCGCCATTGGAAGGACCGAGGCAGATGATCGAGATCGTCCCCGCCCGCCGTGCGCTCCTCGGGGGTATGGTCGCCGGACTGATCGCCACGGCGGTCGTCACGGGCGCCAACGCGTCAGCTGACCCGGTGCTTCCTGCCCCGTCGCCCGTTCCCGCCCTCCCGGCTCCGCAGCATGCCGCCGTCACGCCCGGGCAGGTACCCACCAATCGGATCGTCGTTGGCTACGTTGCCGACCCGGCGGTTCGCCGGGGCGAGGGTCAGCTCAGCCGGGTCCAGCGGGATCGCCAGTTGCAGCACCTCGTCCGGTCGCTGGATACGCCGATCGAGCCAAGCGGTCTCGTGCCGACGACTCAGGATAATCGGCACGCGGTCGTGGATCTCCGCCAGATGCCCCTCGGCCGGAGCAGTCAGGATGGCGCAAGTGCTGAGCCTGGAGCCGTCGGGCGCGGCCCACGATTCGTAGATCGCGGCCATGCTGAACAAAGCGCCGTCCTTGCGCCGGATGCGCATCGGGCGCTTGCCGTCCGCCGTCTGCTGCCATTCGTAGTAGCCGTCCGCCGGGACGAGGCACCGCTTGCGGCGGAGCGCCTCGCGGAAGGCCGGACGCTCCGCGACGGTCTCGACCCGGGCGTTCAGCATTTTGCTCCCAATCTTCGGGTCCTCGGCCCAAGGCGGCACGAGCCCACACTTGAGGAGCCCCAGCCGGTTGCGGGTGCCGTCGTTCACGATCGCCGGCACCATCTGACCCGGCGCGATGTTGTATCGGGGACCGTAGGGGGATCCCGCGGAGTCGTCGGCCGCATAATAAGCGAGCAGTTCTTCGAACGAAATCGTGATCGTGTAGCGTCCGCACATCTGCGTGCAACCCTCTTTCTTTTCGCGCCAAGGCAGGTCGTTTGGGAAGTAGTATACCGCAACGGCCGCCAGATGGGAAGAGTTCCGGAGGGGACGCGGAAATCGCCGAAAACGAAGAGGTGCCGTTCAACGGCTTTCCGCGATACGGGAGCGCG
>NZ_LZJB01000429.1:0-1024 GCF_001666895.1 Mycobacterium sp. E3298 | reverse complement strand
TGACTACTATCCGGGCCCAGTTCAGTGACGAATTGGCCCATCAACGGAACACAACGCCGAAATTTGTCGCGTAGCATAGAGCGACATGTCGACGAAACCCGCCCCTGCCGATCTGGAATCGGACGGGGAATTCGATCGCCGAGACCAGATCCTCGAGGCGGCGAACGAATGCTTCACCCAGCTCGGCATCCAGCGCACCAGTGTGCAGGACGTGGCGCGCATGGCGAAGGTCTCGCGGGGCACCATCTATCGGTACTTCGTCGATCGCGATGTCCTGATCGAAGCCGCCATCGAGCATGGCGCACAAGGCTTCTACCGTGAAGTCGCCGCGGCTATGGCCAAGAAATCAACGCTGGCAGAACAACTCGGCGCGATGGCCGAGACCCACGCGAAAATTCTGCTCGACCATCGGACTCGCAACCGGCTGATGGCCGATGACGCCGAGCTGATGCGCCACATGGTCGCCGACGGCGATGCCGCCGTCCGCCGCACCACAAAGTTCCTCGAACCCTACGTGCGCGATGCCCAGAAACGCGGCGAGGTCGGCGCCGGAGTCGACGTGACCGCCGGTAGCGAATGGCTGGCGAGAATCATCTATTCCTTTTCGACTGTCAATCAAGGTCTGACCTTCGATATGACCAAGCCGGCCACGGTTCGCCGCTACGTCGAGAAATTCGCGATCAACGGCCTGCGCTGACGCGGTCGCGAATTTCACCTGCGCATCACATAGCCGTGCGGCTGTCGCGGCCCATCGCCGCGGGCTCGGTCGCGAACTCACGCACCATCGCCTGGATCGTGTACGACGCGGCGAGCCGTCCATCTCGGGCAAACACCCGGCCGTCGCCCTGCACAAGCCCCCGTCCCGACCAGAAGGCGTGGTTGGTGTACAGCAGCCAGTCGGTAACATCCACGTCGTCGTGAAACGCGATGGTGGCTTTCATGATTCCGGTCGACAAGGTGGCATGCGCGCGGGCTTCGCCCAAACCCGGATGCGGCAACATACCCGCGGCGATAGTCCAATGCG
>NZ_LZJB01000428.1:0-6535 GCF_001666895.1 Mycobacterium sp. E3298 | reverse complement strand
CCGGCTCGTGGCGTCAGACCGGCTGCAGCTCGCCGCTGGGCGCCTTCGTGGACAACACCAACGGCCAGGGCCGCGCCAACCAGGCCGTCACCGGCACCGTGGCCTACCCGGGCAAGCAGGGCCTCTCGGGCGGCGGCGAAAGCTGGAGCGCCCTGACGACGATGATCCTGCCGTCGGGCGGCGCCCCCTACGTGGTGTGGCCCAAGAGCAAGAGCGACTACGACTCCGCCACGCCCGTGGTCCAGGACCTGCTCAACAAGAACGAGCGGTTCGTCGCGGTCTCCGGAATCGGGCTGCTGGCGCCCGGCAACACCGGACAGCTGCACGACGGCGGGCCCAGCGCCGCGCGGACGGCTCTGGCGTACGCGCGGCAGAAAGACGAGATGTACATCTTCGAGGGCGGCAGCTACACCCCGGACAACATGCAGGACCTGTTCCGCGGGCTGGGCAGCGACAACGCCATTCTGCTCGACGGCGGCGGGTCGTCGGCCATCGTGTTGCGCCGCGACACCGGTGGCATGTGGGCCGGTGCGGGCTCGCCGCGCGGGTCGTGCGACACCCGGCAGGTGCTGTGCGATTCGCACGAGCGGGCGCTGCCCAGCTGGCTCGCCTTCAACTAGCTCGGCCCGAAGCGGAAGATCAGCAGGCTGGCCGCCACCACCGCGGCCGTGACGGCGAACACCGGTGCGACGACGAACCGCGACATCGACGCCCCCAGGAACGCGCCGGCGCACATGGTCAGCACGACGCTGAGACGCAACGTCTGACGCGCGCCCGAGCCGCCGGCCAGGCGGCTGTCCAGACCGAGGCTGACGATCGTCGACGTCAGCACGGTGGTGGACAGCTCCTGGATGCCGAACTGGCGCGCACTGGAGTGCTGCAGGCCGAACGTGACCGCCAGCAAGCCGATCATGATCAGCTTGGTGTTGTCGTGGTACTGCAGGATTCCCACGCCCGCCAGGATCGCCAACCCCACCAAAAGGGTTATCTCCGTTGCCAATACGGTGGTGATCCACTGTCGCGTCCGGTCGGCGAAGTGCCGCGATATCCGGCCGCTGACGATGGTGGTGCACACGAACGTGGGCAGGGCCACGACCACCGCGGTCAGGTCGATGCTCGTCCTGGGCGCCAGCCAAAAGCCAAGGAAGATTACGTTTCCCGTCATGTTGGCGACGAACACATGGCCGAGCACCAGGATGCTGATCGAATCCGCCAGGCCGGTGGCGAAGGTCAGCAGCAACAGCGCCGCGACGGTCGATCGCTCCGACACCGGCGAGGTAACTGCCATGGCTCGTAGCAGACTGCGCTAGACGTGCGGCGTCAAATCCAGCGACGTGATGGTCGTCATCCTGGTCACCAGCCAGCGGCTCTGCGCGCGCTTGAGGAACAGCCGGTAGGACAAGTACTTCAGCGCCGGCACGTTCTTGGTCAACGGGCTGGTGGACGTGGTGTTGGTGTAGACGATGACGACGGCGTTGGCGTCGTCGATCGATTCCACCGCCGCCCCGGTGACGTCGGTGTGGTTGGTGATTTTTGCCTGCTTGTTGGGCGCCACGATGGCGTCGACGAACTTGCGGTACTGCGCCTCGAAATCACCGCTGAGGTAGCCCGACGCGCGGTCGGCGAGGGTGTCCATGTTCTCCGGCGTGTAGGTCCACAGCGTGGTGATCGCGTTGGCCGCGGTCCGCGCCACCTTCAGTTTCGTTGCGGCGGCCGCCCGGTCGCTCAGGTACGGCTGTACGGTCGCGCCGGCGAACGCCGCGGAACCGACGAACAGTGCGGCGGCCACCGCGACAGTGACGGCCAGCCGCTTGCCGGCCAGCAATTTGCGCCGCTTGCGAGCGGGGGGTTGGTCCTCGGCGGCCTCGGTGTCACCCTCGGCTGCCTCGGATTCCTCTGCGGCGGAGGCCGTTTCGTCGGCGCTGCCGGACTCTTCCCGCTCTTCGGTCGCCGCCTCGTCCGAAGTGGCGGCGTTACCGTCGGCGGTCAGATCACCTGCTGCAGGTTGCTGATCTTCCACTGCTTTCCTTCCTGCGTGGCGGTCGCCGTCCACCGATTGGCGTTTTCCCAAACTTGTTTACCGTCGGGCGATTTGGCGCTCACGGCGGTGGCCACGATCGTGGTGACACTGCCGTCGTCGTTCCACCGCTCCACCCCCGCGTCCAGGACGGTCCCGGTGGCAGGTTCGGCGCGGGCCACCTGTAGCAAAATCTCGTTCGCCTTGTCGCGGTATTCCTTGGCGAAGTCGCCGGTCGCCTGCGCCAGCACCCGCGTTATGTAGTCGTTGGCGTGGAACGGATCGATGGAGGTGAACTGCGTCATGAACCCGGTGACGTAGCTGAGGACCTCGCGATTCTTCGACGCGGCGCGCTCCCGGGACTGATGATCGACGAGCATCAGGCTGCACACCGTGATCGCGGCCGCCATGAAGACCGCGGCGACGGCGCCGGCCAGCGGCAGGCCCCACGGCCGCCCCGGCGGCACCGGATGCGGGACCAGCAGCGGCCCCTCACCGGGCTGGAACTTGCGGCGCGGGCTCATTTTCCGGCTCCCGGCGGTTTGGGCTTGGTCAGCACCGTGAGGTCGTCGACGAGCCAACGGCCGTCGCCGCCTTTGACGAAAGTCACCCGGACGGTGGCGGAGATGTAGCGCTCGTCGGGCGCCGCGCCGCGGCGCCCCTGCATGAACATCAGCATCGTCGCCCGATCGGGCGACGCCGACTGGACCGCGTGATCGGTCACCCAGTACTCGTTGATGACCGGGTTGCCCTTCTGCACCATGTCCTGCTGGGCGGCGAGCTGGGTCCGGTACTTGTCGGTGGCCAGGGACAGGGCGCGGGCGAAGTCGTCGTGCAGCGATTTCGGGTCGTAGGTCAGCATCTGCGCGACGATCTTCGGTCCCTGCGTGTCCAGCTGCGCCCGCGTCCGGTCGGTGGCCCGGTCCGGGGCGAACACCGCCGCGTAGCTCAGCGCCGCGCCGGCGATGCACAGCCCCGCCGCGGCCGCCACCAGGACCGTCGTCCACCGCCGCGCGTTGAACGCCGGCTCCGCCGTTTCGTGACGGCGCACTTCGGTGCGCGCCAGCATGTCGGCGAAGGTGCGGCGGCCCGAATCCCACAGCGGCCAAAGCCATCCCACCATCGAGACGGTGTCGAGCAGGTGCGCCAGGTCGCGCAGCAGCAGGCCCCACGGCCCGATCGGCTCGCCGTCGCGCCGCACCACCGTGATGCCGAACAGCGCCCGCCCGAGGCTCCAGCCGACGACTGTCGGGAGCAGCAGCCGGTTCACCAGCACCAGCAGGATGACCACTCCGATGACCGCGATGCACAGCCACCACCACACGCCGCCGGGCGGAACGGTGAACCAGGTGACCGCCATCGTGGCCACCACCGCGGCACCCGGCAAGACGTCGACCGCGAGCGCGCCGGCGCGAATGTGCCAGGGCGCCAGGGCGGTCCGCGGAGACTGCTGGACGGCCGTGGCCGGTGGTTTGTCGACCACCACCGTCACTTCGTCACCTGGTCGAGCTTGGCTATCTTGTACTGGCCTTCGCTCTGAGCCATTTTCACCCGCAGCCGGTAGCCGGTCTCGTTCTGCGTCTGGTCGTTCGCAACCTTGACGCGGACCGCGACGAGCACCTCCACCGAGCCGTCGGGGTTGTTGCGCTCGACGGCCGCTCGCATGTCGGACACCTGGACGTGGACGTTGGCGGCCTGGTACGCCTGGACGAGCATGCTGGTGTAAAGCAGGGCCTGCGAGCGGAAAGCGTCAGTGCCGCAGTCGATGATCTTCTGCTCACTCGCCGCCATCGCGTTGGTGTCGGGGGCCTGGGTCGCCGACACGCAGTCGACGGCGGCCTTGAGCGCAGCGGCGTCGTTGCGGGCTATCGCCTGGCTTTCATGGTGGTAGCGCAACGCGACGTAACCGCCCACACCGACCGCCGCGGCGCACAGCACGAGCACCGCCGCGATGCCGGCCAGCCAGCCGCGGCCCATCCGCGACGGCCGACGCTCGACGGCGTCGCCGAGCTCGGCACCGGGCTCCGACGGCTCGTCGGCCGCGGTCTCGGGAGCGGCCTGTTCGGTCGCGTCCTCGGGTCCCGCCGGTTCCTCCGCGGCCACCTCGGTTTCCGCCGGCTCCTCGACGGTCACGTCGGGCGCAGGCGGTTCGATGACACCGTCGGGCGCTGCGGAATCCTCGGGTGTCGCGCCGGAATCGATCGGATCGACGGCGGCCGCCGGGTCCTGGTTCTTAGGACGCCGTCCGCGCAGACGACGAAACTTCGGCATCGGTGGGGGGTTCAGCCGGCTGGTGCCAGCATCTCCTTCCATCCGTCGTCTCCTGTTCTGGCCGAGTTCTCGACGGAGTATTTAACTCCATCTGGCCCCACCAGTTCACCGCTTTGGGGACTGTAGGTCGCCACCGGAGGCCCGCTGGGCGTGTAGACACACGGGTTGGGCTGCTGGCCGTTGCACTGCACGGTACCCGACCCCGGCCGGGACAAGGGGTCGCTGGTCGGCGGGGGCGTCCCGGACACCCGGTCCGACGGGGCCGGGTTCAGGCCGGTGTCGATCGACGGTGCCGGGATCACCTGCCCGGGCTTCACGGGCTGGTCGCAGCGTGCCGCCGGCGCGGGGCAGGTCACGATTTGGTTGGGATCGCCGTACCAGGGGTTGGTACCCGCGGGCACGTACGGCTTGGGGTCGCGGCACTCCCGGGGCGTGGCCGCCCGCTTGCCCTCGACGTCCGTGCACGGGATGTTGCGCGACCCGCGCACGCTGTTGGCCGGGGTGTCCATCGGGATCTTGCAGTACGTGCCCGACGGCAGCGGCTGCATGCTGGTGTCGGCCGGGGACCGCCACTCCGACGCCGGGATAAAGCCGGTCAGGCAGGGCGGCGGCTGGTTGATCGACAAGGCCAGGTCCAGCGCCGCCATGTTCGGGAACGGCGCGGCCACCGTCTGGGCGATCGACGCGCCCTGAGGCAGGAACACCAGGACCTGCTCGACGCCGGTGTGGTAGCGCTTGAGCAGGTCGAACACCACCTCGAGATTCGCCAGTGTCTGCGGCAGCGACTCGCGGACGTCGTTGAACACGTCGTTGACCTGATCGGCCGTCGGCGCCGCCTGACGCAGGATGCTCTTGACGTGCGAGTCCTCCTGGGCGGACTGCGCGCCCAGCCGGTTCAGGTTGCGCGCCCAGCGTTCGATGGCATCGCCCGACTTGACCTGGCTGTCGAGCACCGGGCCCGAATTCTGGATGATGTCGTTGACGTCGGTGATGTTCGTCTTGAAATCACCGACGATCGCCTGCGTGGAGTCCACCAACCGCTGCAGGGCGGGACCCAGGCCGCCGACGGATTGCGCCGTCTCGTCCAGTAATTGGCCGATCTTGTCCTTGGGCAGCACGGCCAGCCCACGGTTGGCCGTGTCCAGCGCCGGGCCGATCTCCGCGGGCACCGTGCCCTTGGTGATCGTCTGACCCTCGGACAGGAACTTGCCCGGATTCCCGGTCGATTCCAGGTCCAGGTACTGCTCACCGACGGCCGACACCGAGTGCACGTTGGCGGTCGCGTCGATCGGGATCTTGTAGCGGCTGTCGATGCTCATCGTCGCTTCGGCGCCGCGCTCGGTCGGTTCGACGTCGGTGACCTTGCCGATCGTGATGCCTCGATACGTCACGTTCGCCGTCGGGTACAGACCGCCCGACGCCGGCAGTTCGGCCTTCAGCGTGTACCGACCGATGCCGGCCAGGCTCGGGAGCTGCAGGTAGTACACCCCGAGCACGAGGATCGAGATGACCGTCAGGATTCCGAATGCGATCAGCTGGCGTCTGATGAAAGGAGTCAGCAATTCCTGTCCCCCCTTTCCACCAGCGGCCCGCCGGGCGCGTCATTCGGGTTCGGCGTGTAGCGCACGTCCGGGATCATCGTCTCGGGGTCACGCCCGAACGACTGCTCGAGCGCGCGCAGCGCGCCGGACAACCCGGTACCGGTGAGGAACGCGTTGTCGACCGAGCTGTAGGTCACGTCGAGCGTCAGCGAGATATTGATGTAGTCACCCCGGAAGATCTTCGGCACGGTGTCGATGTCGAACGGCTGGGTCAGGATCAGCTTCAGCGCGCCGATCAGATAGGGCGAGGCGCGCCCCAGCTCCTTCAACGGGCATTGCAGCGCCTGCAGGTCGGTGTGCAGCGGCCCGCGGGCTTCCGACAGGTACTGGTCAGCGGCCTGGCTCAGCCGGCCCACCGCGTCGACGGCGTTGATCAGCAGGTTCTTGGTGTCGGCGAAATGCTTGATCAGCGGCGGGATGTCGGTGAGCACCCGGTCGAGGACGTCCGCCCGCGCGCCGACATAGGTCAGCAGCCGGTTGGTCGAGTCGATCGCGTGGGTGATGTCATCGCGCTGCTGGTTGAGCTGGCTGGTGAAGGTGTCCAGCTTGCCCAGGAAGGACCGGATCGCGTCGCCCCGCCCGTTGAAGATGTTGTAGACCTCGTTCTGCAGCACCTCGAGGTTGGGGATGCCGCCACCGCGCAGGA
>NZ_LZJB01000427.1:0-12046 GCF_001666895.1 Mycobacterium sp. E3298 | reverse complement strand
GTATTCGCGGTTCGTCGGCGACATCTTCGGCGCGCCCCTGGCCATGGAGGGGTTGTTCGCGTTCTTCTTCGAGTCCACCTTCATCGGGTTGTGGATCTTCGGCTGGGGCCGCCTGCCGAGACTGGTCCATCTGGCCTGCATCTGGATCGTCGCGATCGGCGTCAACGTGTCCGCGTTCTTCATCATCGTGGCGAACTCGTTCATGCAACATCCGGTCGGCGCGCACTACAACCCGGCCACGCACCGGGCCGAGCTGGACAGCATCACCGCGCTGCTGGGCAATAACACTGCGCGGTGGGCGTTTACCCACACGGTGACCGGCTCGTTGCTGACCGCGGCGACGTTCGTCGCGGCCGTCGGCGCGTGGTTCCTGGTCCGGTCCCGCCGCCCGGAAACCGCCACCCCCGCCGCCGAATCGAACGCGCGCACCATGTTTCGGCCCGCGGTCATCCTGGGCTGCTGGGTGGTGCTGCTCGCCGCCGTCGGCCTGTTCTTCACTGGCGACCGCCAGGGCAAGCTGATGTTCGTTCAGCAACCGATGAAGATGGCGTCGGCGGAATCGTTGTGCGGCACCGAAACCGACCCGGACTTCTCGATCCTCACCGTCGGCACGCACAACAACTGCGACAGCGTCACCCGGGTGATCGAGGTTCCCTACGTGCTGCCGTTCCTCGCCGAGGGCCGGACCAGCGGCGTGACGTTGCAGGGCGTCCGCAATATCCAGCAGGACTTCGAACAGCGATTCGGCCCGAATGACTACCGGCCCAACCTGTTCGTCACCTACTGGTCGTTCCGCGCGATGATCGGTTTCCTGGCGGTGCCCATCCTGTTCGCGCTCGCGGCGCTGTGGCTCACCCGCGGCGGCCGGGTGCCCAACCAACGCTGGTTCTCCTGGCTGGCGCTGCTGACGATTCCCACGCCGTTCCTGGCGAACATCTCCGGGTGGGTGTTCACCGAAATGGGCCGGCAACCCTGGATCGTCGCCCCGAATCCGACCGGCGACCAACAGGTTCGGTTCACCGTCCACGAGGCCGTGTCCAACCATGTGCCCGGCATGGTCATCACGTCGCTGGTGACCTTCACCCTGGTCTATGCGGTGCTTGCGGTCATCTGGTTCTTCCTGCTCAAGCGCTACATCACCGAAGGGCCGCGGGAGCACGACGCCGAGCCGGCTCCCCCGCCGGCGCCCGGCGACGACGAGGTGGCCCCGCTTTCGTTCGCGTACTAGCCCTGGATCCAGGCACTCAGGAAGGGAGCTGACCGATGGGACTGCAGCAATTGTGGTTCGGCATAATCGGATTGCTGTTCCTCGGCTTCTTCGTTCTGGAGGGCTTCGACTTCGGCGTGGGCATGCTGATGGAACCGCTCGCGCGCGTCGGCATCGGTGAGCCCGAGCCGATCCGACGCACCGCGCTCAACACCATCGGCCCGATCTGGGACGGCAACGAGGTCTGGCTGATCGTCGGCGGCGCAGCGATGTTCGCCGCCTTCCCGGGCTGGTACGCCACGGTGTTCTCGACGCTGTACCTGCCGCTGCTGGCCATCCTGTTCGGCATGATTTTGCGGGCCGTGGCGATCGAATGGCGCGGCAAGATCGACGACACGAGGTGGCGGGGCTGGGCCGATTTCGGCATCGCGGCCGGGTCCTGGCTGCCGGCGATCCTGTGGGGGGTGGCCTTCGCCATCCTGGTCCGCGGCCTGCCGGTGGACGCCGACGGCCAGGTCCACCTGTCGATCACGGACGTGCTGAACGCCTATACGCTGCTGGGCGGCTTGGCCACCGCCGGGCTGTTCCTGTTCTACGGCGCGGTGTTCATCTCACTGAAGACTTCCGGCGCCATCCGCGACGACGCCCACCGGCTGGCGGTGTGGTTGTCGCTTCCGGTGACCGGACTGGTTGCGGCGTTTGGGATCTGGACGCAACTCGCCCATGGCAAGAACTGGACCTGGCTGGTGCTCGCGGTGGCGGTGGTGGCGCAGCTGGCGGCGGTGCTGCTGGTTTGGCGGCGCCTGTCCGACGGCTGGGCGTTCGCCTGCACCGCGACGGTCATCCTGTCGGTGGTGATCCTGCTGTTCGGCGCGCTCTACCCGAACCTGGTGCCCTCGACCCTGAACAAGCAGTGGAGCCTGACCATCTACAACGCCTCGTCGACGCCCTACACCCTCAAGGTCATGACGTGGGTGACGGCCTTCATGGCTCCGCTGACGGTGGTGTACCAGGCGTGGACGTATTGGGTGTTCCGGCAACGAATCTCGGCGGATCGGATCCCGCCGTCCATCGGCCTGGCGAGGCGGGTGTCCTGAGCGCGACCGACTCGCCACCCGGTTCGAGAGCGCGGGGCCCGTTGGACCCGCGACTGTGGCGGGCATCGATCGCGCTGCGCCGCTACCTGACCGCGACCATCTGCTGCGGCGTGGTGATCTCCGGGTGCGCGATCGGCTCGGCGATCGTGCTGGCGAACGTCGTCGCCCGCGCCGTCGGCGATCACTCGGCGCGCGGCCTGCACGCCTGGATGGGACCGCTGTCGATTCTCGTGCTGCTGTGGACGCTTCGCACGCTGGCACAGTGGCTGCAGGCCCGGTTGGGCCAGCGCGGCGCCAGCGCGGTCATCGCCGACCTGTCCGGTCAGGTGCTGACGGCGGTAACCGCCCGGCAGCCCGGTGAACTCGCCGCCCAACGGGACGCCGCCGCCGTGGTGGTCACGCGGGGTCTCGACGGCCTGCGTCCCTACTTCACCGGATATCTGCCCACACTCGTGCTCGCCGGGATCCTGACCCCGGCGACCGTCGCCGTCGTCGCGCTGTACGACCTGAAATCGGCGGCGATCGTGGCGATCACCTTGCCGCTCATACCCGTATTCATGGTGCTGATCGGCCTGGCCACCGCCGACCGGTCGGCGGCCGCCCTGGCCGCCATGACGACGCTGCAGGGGCGGCTGCTCGATCTCATCGCCGGCATCCCCACGCTGCGGGCGCTGGGCCGCGCCCGCGGACCCGAACGGCGCATCGCCGAACTCGCTGCGGCGCATCGCCGCTCGGCCATGGCCACGCTCCGGATCGCCTTCTTGTCGGCACTGGTGCTGGAATTGCTGGCGACACTGGGCGTGGCGCTGATCGCGGTGGGGATCGGACTGCGGCTGGTGTTCGGTGAGATGACGTTGGCGACCGGCCTCACGGTGCTGTTGCTGGCGCCCGACGTCTACTGGCCGCTGCGCCGAATCGGTGTCGAATTCCATGCCGCCCAAGACGGCAGGACCGCCGCCGACAAGGCCTTCGCCCTCATCGGCGAGCCGACTCCCCCGCGGACCGGGGATCGGACCGTCACCGCCCGCGGGGCGGGGATCCGACTCGACGGGCTCAGCGTCGCGGGGCGCGACGGTCAGGCGCCGCGCGACCTCACCGCGCTCATCGAGCCGGGCGCGGTGACGGTACTGACCGGACGCAACGGCGCCGGCAAAAGCACGGCGCTGCAGGCGATCACCGGGATCACCGCACCGACGTCGGGCCGCGTGACGGTGGCCGGCATCGACGTCGCCGACCTGGAGCCGGCCGCATGGTGGCGGCAGTTGTCCTGGCTGCCGCAACGCCCGGCGCTCGTCCCGGGCACGGTGCGGGACAATCTGATGCTGTTCGGCGAGCTGGACGACCTGGAGACGGCCTGCGCGGCTTCGGGTTTCGATGCGGTGTTGGCCGACCTGCCGGAGGGGCTGGGTACCGTGCTGGGCCGCGGCGGCGTCGGCCTTTCGCTGGGGCAGCGGCAACGGCTCGGCCTCGCCCGGGCGCTCGGGTCGGCCGCGCCGGTGCTATTGCTCGACGAGCCCACCGCGCACCTGGACGCCCGCGCCGAGCGACGCGTGCTGCGGGCCATCGTGGAGCGTGCCCGCGCCGGTGCGACCGTCGTGGTCGTCGGGCACCGCGAGCCGGTGCTGGCCATCGGTGACCGGGTGGTGGAGGTGGCCGCCGACAGTGGGGCGCGTTATGCCGCAGTCTGATCCGCTCCGGGCGGCCGCGCCGCTGCTGCGCCCGAGGCTCGCCCGCATCGTGGCGGCGATCGCGCTGGGCGTGCTGTCGCTGGGCAGCGCGCTGGCGCTGGCCGGTGTCTCGGCCTGGCTGATCACGCGGGCCTGGCAGATGCCGCCGGTGCTGGACCTCTCGGTCGCGGCCGTCGCGGTGCGCGCGTTCGCCATCTCGCGGGCCGTGTTGCACTACTGCGAGCGTTTGGTCACCCACGACGCCGCGCTGCGGGCCGCCGGCACCGCCCGGGCGCGGATCTACGATCGGCTGGCCCGCGGGCCCGCGGCGGCCGCGGTCCGACTGCACAGCGGCGAGCTGGTGGCACGCGTGGGCTCCGACGTCGACGAACTGGCCAACGTGCTGGTGCGTGCCGTGGTGCCGATCGGGGTCGCCGCAGTGCTGGGGCTGGCGGCGACCGCCGTGGTGGCGGCCATCTCGCCGCAGGCGGGGGCGGTCCTGGCGATCTGCCTGCTGCTTACCGGCTTCGTCGCGCCGCGGTTTGCGGCCAGGGCCGCGGCCCGGCAGGAAAGCGTTGCCCGGCAGCATCATTCCGAGCGGGACACCTCGGCGATGGTCGCCCTCGAGCACGCGCCCGAGCTTCGCGTGGCCGGCGTGCTCCCCCGCGTCATCGCCGAATCCCAACGCCGTCAACGGGCGTGGGGCGCCGCGCTCGATGCCGCGGCCAGGCCGGCCGCCTTCGCCGAGGCCGTGCCCACCGCCGCGATCGGGGTCAGCGTGCTCGGCGCCGTGGTGGCCGGCATCGGGTTGGCGCCGTCGGTCGCGCCCACCACCCTGGCCGTCCTGATGTTGTTGCCGCTCTCCGCCTTCGAGGCGATGACACCGTTGCCGGCCGCCGCGGTCCAGCTGACGCGGTCGCGCATCGCCGCGCGCCGGCTGCTCGACCTGACGGCGACCGATCACGCGCAACCCGAAAACCCCACGGCGGCGGCCCCGCCCGAGCCGACCGCAGTATTGTCGGCCGACATTCACTCCGGCCACACCGAGGCCACCCGCTCGAACCGCATCACACTCGACCTGCCCCCGGGTGCCCGGCTGGCCGTTACCGGCGCCAGCGGCTCCGGCAAGACCACGCTGTTGATGACGCTCGCCGGGCTGCTCCCCCCGCTGCGGGGACGGGTGACGCTCGGCGGCACCGACCTCTTAGAGTTCGAGGAAGGGGAATTACGGCGCGCGGTCGGCTTTTTCGCTGAGGACGCGCACGTGTTCGCCACCACCGTCCGAGACAACCTGCTGGTCGCCCGGGGCGACTGCCGGGACGACGAACTGGCGGCCGCCCTGGATGCGGTCGGGCTTGGCGCGTGGCTCGCGGGTCTGCCCGACGGCCTGTCGACGGTGCTGACCGGTGGGGCGCAGGCGCTTTCGGGCGGTCAGCGCAGGCGGCTGCTGCTGGCGCGCGCCGTGCTCTCACCCGCCCGGATTCTGTTGCTCGACGAGCCCACCGAGCACCTGGACGCGGCCGACGCCCAATCGATCCTGCGTGACCTGCTCGGACCGGATTCTGAGCTGGTGGCCGCCGGCCGCACCGTGGTGGTGGCCACCCACCACCTACCCGACGGCATCGGGTGTGGCGAACTGCGCGTGGACGCCCTCAGAGATGTCGCCGGCGCGGCATGAACTCCAGCGACAGCAAGACGATCAACAGCGTGACGATCTGGGTCATCGACACCAGGGCGTAGCGCCGGGCGTCGAGCGCGTGGAACTTACGCACGTACCGGTAGAGCGACTCCAGCGCGATCAATGGGTCGAGGACGTGGATCAGCCGATAGAAAACGCGCTGGGCGCGGCTGCGGTTCTTCTCGTCGAAGATCTCCGGGAACGCCGCGAAGGCAAGAGAAAGCCGTTGTGCGCCAATCTCTTTGCCGGCCATGATCATGTCGATGCTGAGCCGCTCGTCGATGCCGTTGGGGGCCCCGCGCCTGCGCCACGGCACGTCGAGGGTGATGTCGCTGCCGCCGCCGGCCGTCGCATACCGGTGGAAGCCCTGCACGGTGCCCGAGGCGTCCCGGGCGAGGATCAGCTGGATGCCGGGGAAGCGTCCCTCCAGCACGCCGTCGAGGTTCATGTGGAACCCGCGTTCGGTGTGTGCCGCCTTGCTCGACGCCCGCACCACCTCGGTCAGCTCGGCCAGTTGCTCACTGGTGAGCTCCTGTTCGGAGACGATCTCGGTGGTGATGCCGCAGTTGTGCGAGCGCTTCACCGCCTGGCGCAGGTTGCGGAACTTGCGGCCCACCATGTCGAAAGTGGCTACGTCGACGACCACGTCGCGACCGATCGGCACGGCGCGCAACGACTGTCCGAGCAGCGCGGCGTCGCTCCACAATCCCAGCCTCCGCTCGCTGCAACCCACGACCGCGATCCGCCATCCGTGGGCGTGGCACATGGCGGCGAAGTCGGCGACCAGTTCGGGGAATCGAGACTCGTCGCCGATCGGGTCGCCGCCGACCACCGCGATGCCCAGGCGCGTCCGGTAGGCCAGCGCCGCGCCCCCGTCGGCGGTGAAGTGGTAGCTCTTGCCGGTCTGCATCGCGAACGGCGCCAGCGGGTCGTCTTTGGTGGCCTGGATCAACCCCCAGATCCGGGGCAGATCCCCGGGACGCGGGTGCGACGCCGTCGGCCACATCAGGATCACGCCGGAACCGGCGATCACCAGGTCGCCGAGCAGATCGAAGGACAGCACGTGCAGCCCCAGGCCGGCCAGCACGAACCCGGCGGCCGCGGCGGCGTGCAGGGCCGTCACGGGACGGCCCAGGAAGATGCCGCGCGCGATCCACGCCACCGCCACCAGCACCGTCAGCGACCAGGCCAGCCGATCCGTGTAGTGCCACGCGGGCTGGTGATGGTGGCGAACGAGGATCTCGGCCAACCAGCAGGTGGCACTCAACAGCGCCAGGGCCCCGATCAGCCGGGCGGCCCGCGAATCGACCGAGACGACCACGCGTTCCCGCCCGCGAGCCTTCGCTGAGGCGTCGACCAACGGCCCGCTCACACTCACCTCCCGATGCGCTGTCATTCCAGCTGGGCGGCTGTCTGCCGCCACTGCACCGAATACCCGGCTGCTATGAACTTACGCCCGGTCCGGGCCCTGACGGGCCCAAATCATGGCGATGTCCTGCGGGTATTCACCCGGTCTATCGGCGGGTGGGCGGAAAGTATTTCAGCACCCCTTCTTGCACCACCGTGGCGAGCAGCTGCCCGGAGCGGTCGAAGAAATGGCCGGTGCCGAGCCCGCGCGAATCCGCGGCCACCGGCGACGATGTCGCATACAACACCCAGTCGTCGAAGTTGACCTGCCGGTGAAACCACACCGAATGGTTGGCGGAGGCGGCGAAGATACGGTCGAACCCCCAGGACAGCCCATGCCTGGTGATCACCGAGTCCAGCACCGTGGTGTCCGAGGAGTACACCATGGTCGCGGTGTGCAGGACCGGGTCGTCCGGCAGTTTGCCGCCGGCCTTCATCCAGACCCGGTTGTGCGGCAGCCGATCGCCCTTCTGCCGCATCACCCACGCCGGGTCGTTGGTGTAGCGCCACTCGATCGGCTGCAGGGCGTTGACGAAGTGCGGAACGGTTTCCTCGTAGCCGCGCAGCAGCTCGCTGATCGGCGGCTGCGTTTCGGGCTCGCCGACCTGCGGCGGGTCCACACCGTGCTCGAGGCCCGGGCCGCCGGACATGTAGGAGATCATCGCGGAGGACAGCAGCACGCCGTCCTGCACGGCGTCCACGCGCCGATTGGCGAAGCGCCGCTCGTCGCGCAGCCGCGTGACGTGGAATTCGATGTCCTTGGCGGTGTCGCCCCCGTTGACGAAGTGCACGGACAGCGCGCTGGGCGGCAGGTCCCCCCGGACCAGGGTGCGGCTGCTCGCGACGAACGACTGGGCCATCAGCTGGCCCCCGAACGTGCGCATCGGGTTCTTGGTGGGATGAGACCCGACGAAACGGTCGTCGGCGACCCGGGTGAGGTCGAGGGTCGCAAGCAGTTCCTTGAAATCGGAATCGGTGCTGATCGCGGCCTCTCCTTGGCTCGATGGCCCGCCCGGACGGGCTGGCTTCATCGCCCGGCTTTTCCTCAGTCCGCTAGGCGGACCGCATCGTCGTCGGGCTGGCTTCATTGCCCGACTCCTCCTCGGTCCGCTACGCGGACCGCATCGTCGTCTGGCTGGCTTCATTGCCCGACTCCTCCTCGGTCCGCTACGCGGACCGCATCGTCGTCGGGCTAGACGTCGTCCTCCCCGATGCGGTGCACATGGATGAGGTTTGTCGACCCTACTGTGCCAGGTGGCGCGCCGGCCACGATCACCACCAGGTCACCGCGCTTGTAGCGACCCAGTTCCAGCAGTGACTTGTCGACCTGACGGATCATGCCGTCGGTGGACGTCATCATCGGGACGATGAACGTCTCGGTGCCCCAGGTCATGGCGAGTTGGCTGCGGACCTCGGGCCACGCCGTGAACGCAAGCAGCGGCAGCGGGGTGTGCAGGCGCGCCAGCCGCTTGACGGTGTCGCCGGACTGGGTGAAGGCAACCAGCGCCTTGGCGTCCAGGCGCTCGCCGATGTCGCGGGCGGCGTAGGAGATCACCCCGCGCTTGGTGCGCGGCACGTGCGTCAGCGGCGGGGCGGCGGTGGAGTTGTCCTCGACGGCGCAGATGATCCGCGCCATGGTCCGCACGGCCGCCAGCGGGTACTTTCCCACCGACGTCTCGCCGGACAGCATCACCGCGTCGGCGCCGTCGAGCACGGCGTTGGCGACGTCGGAGGCCTCGGCGCGCGTCGGCCGGGAGTTCTCGATCATGGAGTCGAGCATCTGGGTCGCCACGATGACGGGTTTGGCGTTCTCCCGGGCCATCTGGATGGCCCGCTTCTGCACCAGCGGCACCTCTTCCAGCGGCAGCTCGACGCCGAGGTCACCGCGGGCCACCATGATGGCGTCGAAGGCCAGCACGATCGCTTCCAGATTGTCGACGGCTTCCGGCTTTTCCAGCTTGGCGATCACCGGCACCCGCCGCCCGACCCGGTCCATCACCTCATGCACCAGCTCGACGTCGGACGGCGAGCGCACGAAGGACAGAGCGACAAGGTCCACACCGAGATCCAATGCGAACGTGAGATCCTCGATGTCCTTCTCCGACAAGGCCGGAGCGGTCACATTCATCCCCGGCAGTGACATGCCCTTGTTGTTGCTGACCGGGCCACCCTCGGTGACGGTGCAGATCACGTCGTCGCCATCGATGCCTGCAACCACCAGTCCGATGTTGCCGTCGTCGACCAGCACCCGGTCACCGACCGCGGCGTCCGCCGCCAGCCTCTTGTAGGTGGTCGACACGCGGTCGTGGGTGCCCTCGCAGTCCGCGACGGTGATGCACACGGTTTCGCCGTCGGCCCAATACGTGGACCCGGTGGCGAAACGGCCCAGCCGGATCTTCGGCCCCTGGAGGTCGGCGAGCACACCGACCGCGCGGCCGGTGGTGTCGGAAGCGGCCCGCACCCGCTCGTAGGCGGCCTTGTGGTCGGAGTAGTCGCCGTGGCTGAAGTTCAAGCGGGCGACGTCCATTCCCGCCTCGACCAGCGCCAGAATCAGCTCGTCCGAATTTGTCGCAGGGCCAAGGGTGCAGACGATCTTTCCGCGTCTACTCACGCCGACCCAGCATAGTCGCGTGGGCCCCCCACGGTCCGACTTAACGGGTTGTCGCGCCGCGAGCGGCTACCCACTCTGAATCGCCGGAAACAACGGGAAGCCGGGCAGGTTACGCACCATCGTCCACGCGATGACGGCCAGCACCATGGTCAGCCAGGCCGCCGTCGAGAGCGCGGCTTTGCCGCGGCCGCGGCGAACCAGCAACCATCCGGCCAGCATCGGGATGCCGACCAGCAGGAAAACATTGTCGTTGACGGCGGCGGCCAGGTGGCCGTGCAACAGGTCGTGGGTCATCCGCAGGCCCCCGCAGAACGGGCAGTTCCAGCCGGTGAGCCACTTGAAGGGGCATTGCGGATACAACGAATTCGTGTTGTGCGGGTCGACCAGCCCGACGTAGCCCAACGCGCCGCCGAGCACTGCGGCGGTGCCGGCGGCGACGTAACGGCCCGGGCCGTGACGCCGTTCCACCGCTTGGCCGGCGGAATGCGGTTGCGTCACGTTCTCAGCATGCCAGACCGAGCCGGCCGCTAGCTGTTCGACGGCCGATTCCTTCGCAGCCTCCAGCGGCTGCGTGGCGTCGTGTACGGCTCGGCGGCCGAGGCCGGTTCGGCCGAGTCCTGTGCCGGCTTTGGCTCGGGTTCGGCGGCTTCGGGTTCCTCGGCTTCGGGCTCTTCGGCTTCGGGCTCTTCGGCTTCGGGCTCTTCCGCCTCTTCGGCGTCTTCGGCTTCGGCCTCTTCGGCTTCGGCGTCTTCGGCTTCGGGCTCTTCCGCCTCTTCGGGTTCTTCTTCGTCGGCCTCTTCGGCCTCTTCGGCTTGGGGCTCTTCTTCGTCGACCTCTTCGGTTTCGGCCTCGGGCTTTTCGGCTTCGGCTTCCCCGGGCTCCGCCGCCTCGGCACTGACCGTCTCGGCCTCTGCGGTTTCCGGCTCGTCGGCTTCTTCGGCTTCGTCGGCCTTGTCCGTTTCCGCGGCGTCGGCGGATTCGGTGCCCGCCGCGCCCGCCGCCGTCGACGACCCGGCGGCGACGGCCGCAAGCTCGTCCGCCGGCTCCTCTGCCGCCGATTCCTCGGCCTCCTTGCCGCGCAGGCTCTCGGGCGCCTCCCGTCCCTTCGGCGCCACCATGATGTACACCACGGCCCCGATGAACACGAAAGTCGATGTGAACGAATTGATCCGGATGCCCGCGATATGGGTGGCGGTGTCGTCGCGGAGCAGCTCGACGCCGAACCGCCCGATGCAGTAGCTGGCCACGTACAGCGCGAACAGTCGCCCGTGGCCCAGCGCGAATCGCCGGTCCGCGTAGATCAAGATGGCGAAAACCAGGACGTTCCAGATCAATTCGTACAGAAAGGTCGGCTGCACGACGAGTGCCACCTGACCCGTCGACACACCGTCCAGCGAATGCGGGTCGACGTATCCCGATGGGTCGCGGCGGTAGAAGATCTCCAGACCCCACGGCAGGGTGGTTTCGCGGCCGTAGAGCTCCTGGTTGAAATAGTTGCCCAGCCGGCCGATGGCCTGCGCCAGGACGAGTCCCGGGGCCACCGCGTCGGCGAAGGCGGGCAGCGGAATGCCGTGCCGCCGGCACCCGATCCACCCGCCCACACAGCCGAGCGCCACCGCGCCCCAGATGCCCAGCCCGCCGCAGGGTGTCTGGCACCTTGGGCCCCTGCCCATTCGCGCGTACGCGCTGTTCATCATCACCGGGATCGTGGTGGCGCTGTTGATCGGCGACCGCCGCTGGGAGGCCCGCGGCGGACAGCGCGGCGTCATCTATGACATCGCGTTGTGGGTGGTGCCGTTCGGGCTGGTGGGCGGGCGCCGATCAACAGCGCCACCACGATCCCGGTGATGATGAACAGCGCGTACGCGCGAATGGGCAGGGGCCCAAGGTGCCAGACACCCTGCGGCGGGCTGGGAAAGTACGTCGGCAACGTCGTCATCGGGCGGACGCCTTCTGCCGGACGCCGGCGGCCAGTTCCTCGGTCAGTTCCCGCAGCGCGGGCAGGCCACCCGCACCGAGCGCCGACACCAGCGCCGAACCGACGATCACGCCGTCGGCGTAGCTGCCGATTTGGGCGGCCTGCTCGCGCGACCGCACCCCGAGGCCGACGCCGACGGGTATGTCGGACACCGCCTTCACGCGCTGCACCAACTCGGGCGCGGCCTGCGACACCGCGTCACGCGCCCCGGTGACGCCCATCGTGGAAGCGGCGTAGACGAATCCGCGTGACGCGTCGACGGTCATGGCCAACCGTTCCGGCGTCGACGACGGCGCGACGAGAAAAATGCGGTCCAACCGATGCTCCTCAGCTGCCGTCAGCCACTGCCCGGCTTCGTCGGGGATGAGGTCAGGAGTGATCAAGCCGTGCCCGCCGGCCGC
>NZ_LZJB01000426.1:0-51427 GCF_001666895.1 Mycobacterium sp. E3298 | reverse complement strand
GCACCGCCGAATCGGCATCGACGACCCGCGAATACAACTTCTTTATGGAGGACTTGGCGAAGATCGAGCCCGACCCCACCGACTGATAACCCTCTTCCTCCAGGTTCCAGCCGCCGGCGGCGTCGAACGAGACGATCCGGCCGGCGCCTTCGGGGTCGGGCGCGTCGATGTCGTACCCCGCCAGCAGCGGCAGAGCCACCAGGCCCTGCATCGCCGCGGCCAGGTTTCCGCGCACCATGATCGCCAGTCGGTTCACCTTGCCGGCAAACGTGAGCGGCACGCCTTCGAGCTTCTCGTAGTGCTCGAGTTCGACGGCGTAGAGGCGGGCGAACTCCACGGCGATGGCCGCGGTGCCCGCGATGCCGGTCGCCGTGTAGTCGTCGGTCACATAGACCTTTTTCACGTCGCGCCCGGCGATCATGTTGCCCTGGGTCGAGCGACGGTCCCCGGCGATGACGACGCCACCGGGAAACTTCAGGGCGACGATGGTGGTGCCGTGCGGCAGCTGCGAGCCCACCCCATCGGCGTGGGCACCGCCACCGAGGCTCGCCGGCAGCAGCTCCGGCGCTTGGCGGCGCAGGAAGTCAGCAAACGACGACAGGTCTACGGCGGGGGTTCCCGGGAATGCGGAGTTAGTGGACAGGCGATCGGAGAAGGGCCAGGTCACTGTCCGCCCTTTTGGACGTATGCCCGGACGAAATCTTCGGCGTTCTCTTCGAGCACGTCGTCGATCTCGTCGAGCAGATCGTCGGTGTCCTCGGCTAGCTTCTCGCGGCGCTCCTGGCCCGCGGCCGTGCTGTCGGCGAGATCGTCGTCGTCGCCACCACCACCGCCACGCTTGGTCTGCTCTTGAGCCATCGCCGGCCTCCTGCTTCATCTGAACTTGTTCAGCGGCTCGCTTGCCTTTTAAGCCACACTGCTCGCTGGTATCTCTACCCTACCGGTCAACCCCGACGTTCCCCGGTTTAACCGGCTTAGCTGGTGAGTTGTTCGACCAGTTCGGCGGCGCTATCCACCGAGTCCAGCAGCGCCCCGACGTGCGCCTTGCTGCCCCGCAGCGGCTCCAGCGTCGGAATGCGCACCAACGAGTCACCGCCGAGGTCGAAGATGACCGAGTCCCAGCTGGCCGCGGCGATGTCGGCACCGAACCTGCGCAGGCACTCACCGCGGAAGTACGCGCGCGTGTCGGTCGGCGGGTTGTCCACCGCCTCCAGCACCTGGTGCTCGGTGACCAACCGCTTCATCGAGCCGCGGGCGACGAGCCGGTTGTACAGGCCCTTGTCCAGCCGGACGTCGGAATATTGCAGGTCGACGAGGTGCAGCCTTGGCGCCGACCAGCTCAGGTTCTCTCGCTGACGGAAACCCTCGAGCAGGCGCAGCTTGGCGGGCCAGTCGAGCACCTCGGCGCACTCCATCGGGTCCCGCTCGAGTTGGTCGAGCACCTGCGCCCAGGTCTCCACGATGTCGGCCGCGCGGGGATCGGGGTCGCGGCTGTCGACGAGCTTCGCCACCCGATCCAGGTAAATCCGTTGCAACGCAAGGCCGGTCAATTCCCGCCCGTCGGCAAGGGCCACGGCGACCCGCAGCGACGGATCGCGGCTGATCGCATGGACCGCGTGCACCGGCCGGGCCAGCACCAGGTCGCTCAGGTCGATCCCGTGTTCCGGGCCGACCTCGATCAAGTCCAGCACCAGCGCCGTCGTGCCCAGCTTGAGGTAGGTCGACGTCTCGGCGAGGTTGGCGTCGCCGATGATGACGTGCAGCCGGCGGTATCGGTCCGCGTCGGCGTGCGGTTCGTCGCGGGTGTTGATGATGCCGCGCTTGAGGGTGGTCTCGAGGCCGACCTCGACCTCGATGTAATCGGAGCGCTGGGACAGCTGGAAGCCGGGCTCGTCGCCGGAGGGCCCGATGCCGACCCGGCCGGAGCCGGTCACCACCTGGCGGGATACCAGGAAAGGGGTCAGTCCCGCGATGATCGACGAAAACGGTGTCTGCCGCGACATCAGGTAGTTCTCGTGCGACCCGTAGGAGGCGCCCTTGCCGTCGACGTTGTTCTTGTAGAGCTGCAGCTTGGCGGCCCCGGGCACGCTGGCGACGTGCCTGGCGGCGGCCTCCATGACGCGTTCGCCGGCCTTGTCCCAGATCACCGCGTCCAGCGGGTCGGTGCACTCGGGCGCCGAGTATTCGGGGTGGGCGTGGTCGACGTAGAGCCGCGCGCCGTTGGTCAGGATCATGTTGGCCGCGCCGACTTAGTCGGCGTCGACCACTGGAGGCGGGCCCGCCGAGCGGCTCAGATCAAAACCGCGGGCGTCCCGCAACGGTGATTCCACCTCGTAGTCCCAGCGGGTGCGTTTGGCGCGCTGAATGCCGGCGGCGGCGGCATAGGCCAGCACCGCCTGGGTCGAAGTGAGGATCGGGTTGGCCGTCGGGTCCGACGGCGATGAAATGCCGTACTCGACCTCCGTCCCGATAATCCGTTGCATGGCCTAAGCGTAGGCCCGCCGACGATGCGCCCCGCGCGGCGGGGCGTTGAGAAGGCGGGCAATCGGGCTAGGCCCGCCGACGATGCGCCCCGCGCGGCGGGGCGTTGAGAAGGCCGCCCTAGTCGCTCAACGACCAGCGCGAGCGGGGCGCCCGTCGTAGGGTGAGCCGCCATGGACCTAAGTCTGCGCCGCGCCCCGCGCCGCCGCGGTCCGGTGAACGGCGCGGCTGAAAGCTGGTTCCTGGCGCGGGGTTTGCCGTCCGTACTGACGAGGCGCGCCCGGTGGCGCCGGCTCTGGCCGCGCGCGGCGCCGGTGCTCGCGGCGTACGCGGCGCTGCAGGCCTGCATCCTGCTGGTGTATCTGATCACCGGCGGCCACGACGTCGAAATCACCGGCACACCAACGACTTCGGAGCTGCTCGTGCTCGTCGTCGTCGGCCTCAGCCTCCCGCTGATGGCGGTCGTCGGCTGGCTGGTGTCGCGATCGCGCAACGGGCGGGCGCGCGCGACGATAGCGACGGCGTCGGTCGTGGTGGTGGTGTCCGTCGGCGTGGCGACGGGAGACGCTGCGCAGCTGCCGCAGCAGGCCGCCGTCATCGCCGTCGTGCTGATCCTGACCGGCTTCGGCGTCGGTTCGGTGGTCGGCTGGGCGGTCCGCATGATGCTGTCGCACTTCACCATGGTCGGCGCGCTGGCGGTCCGGGCGTTGCCGGTCGTGCTGCTGACGGCGTTGGTCTTCTTCAACACCTACGTCTGGCTGATGGCCGCCACGATCAGCGGGAACCGGCTCGGGCTGGCGATGGCGTTCCTGGTCTCCATCGCGGCGGCGTTCGTCATCTCGGCCACGGTGGAGCGGGTGCGACCGACGCTGAAGTCGGCGGCGGCCTTGCCCGGAGACGCCGAGCACCTCGCGGGCACGCCGTTCGCGACCATGCCGGACGCCCCGGACAGCACGCCGTTGAGGAAGAGCGAACGCCTCAACGTGGTGTTCGTTCTGGCCGCGTCCCAGCTGGCACAGATCCTGGTGGTGGCGGTGGTCACGGCCACCATCTATTTGATTCTCGGCCTGATCGTGCTGAGCCCGGAACTGCTCAACGAATGGACCCACACCTACAAGAGCACCGCGACGGTGTTGGGCTTCACGCTGCCGGTCCCGGACTCGCTGGTGCACATGAGCCTTTTCCTGGGCGCGCTTACCTTCATGTACATCAGCGCCCGCGCGGCCGGCGACGCCGAGTATCGGTCCACCTTCCTGGATCCGCTGATCGGTGACCTGCATGCCACGCTGATCGCCCGCAACCGCTACCGCGGCGCCGTCGCGCCGACCGCGGGTGCTGTTGACGACACCGACCGTAGTGACTAACTTCACCGTGTGTCCGCCCCCGAGTCCGACCGTGCCGTCGGCAAACACGCGCTCGACCTGGCAGGAAAACGCTACGGCGAAGTGCTCCTGGTAACCGCCGGCGAAGCCGGCCCGCAGGCAACGGTTTACAACAGCTTCCCGCTAAACGACTGTCCCGCCGAGCTGTGGTCCGCGCTCGACCCGCACGCCATCGCCGCCGAAAACGGCGTGGCCGCAGCCCTGCTCAACGGTCCGCGGTACTGGCTGATGAACGCCATCGAAAAGGAAGCCCAGGGTCCTCAGATCACGAAGACTTTCGGCGGTATCGAGATGATTCAGCAGGCCACGGTGCTGCTCTCTTCGATGAATCCGGCGCCTTACATCCCGAACAAGGTCAACCGGCACACGGTCTTCGTCTTCAACGCCGGTGAACAGGTCTACGAGCTGATCGACCCCCAAGGGCAGCACTGGGTGATGCAGACCTTGAGCCAGGTCGCCGACCCCAACCTGTCGCAAGCGGACCTGCCGGGGCTCGCCGAGCGGCTCGACCTGCCGGCGGGGTGGAGCTACCAACCGCGGGTGCTCACCGACGAACTGCGCGTCGACACGCGGACCCGGGCGGCCCAGGTGCTGCAGGACAACCTGACCAACAGCTATTCGCTGGTGACCGACTGACGGCTGCCACGCACATCCCTCGCGGCGTGTCGTGCGCGCCGTTTTGAGTGTCGCGGCGCCGCGACCCGAACCCTGAGCAAGCGCGCCGCGACTCAAACCACGGCGTGTGCGTGGTCTGAGTCGCGGCGCGGCTTAGCGCCCTACAGGTACTGGCCCAGGTTGGATTCGGTGTCGATGGCCCGCGATGCGCTCGAGCTCTTGCCGGTGACCAGGGTGCGGATGTAGACGATCCGCTCGCCCTTCTTGCCCGAAATCCGCGCCCAGTCATCGGGGTTGGTGGTGTTGGGCAGGTCCTCGTTCTCGGCGAATTCGTCGACGATCGAGTCGAGCAGGTGCTGGATGCGCAGACCCGGTTGCCCGGTCTCCAACACCGACTTGATCGCGTTCTTCTTCGCCCGGTCGACGACGTTCTGGATCATCGCCCCGGAGTTGAAATCCTTGAAGTACATGACTTCCTTGTCACCGTTGGCGTAGGTGACCTCCAGGAACCGGTTGTCGTCGATCTCGGCGTACATCCGCTCGACGACCTTTTCGATCATCGCGTGGATGCAGGCCGACCGGTCGCCCCCGAACTCGGCGAGGTCGTCGGCGTGCACCGGCAGGGTCTCGACCAGGTACTTCGAGAAGATGTCTTGCGCCGCTTCGGCATCCGGACGCTCGATCTTGATCTTCACGTCCAGACGGCCGGGCCGCAGGATCGCGGGGTCGATCATGTCCTCGCGGTTGGAGGCGCCGATCACGATGACGTTCTCCAGGCCCTCGACGCCGTCGATCTCGCTCAGCAGCTGCGGGACGACGGTGGTCTCGACGTCCGACGAGACGCCGGTACCACGGGTGCGGAAGATCGAGTCCATCTCGTCGAAGAACACGATCACGGGCGTTCCCTCGGACGCCTTCTCCCGGGCCCGCTGGAAGATCAGCCGGATGTGGCGCTCGGTCTCGCCGACGAACTTGTTCAGCAGCTCGGGGCCCTTGATGTTGAGGAAGTAGGACTTCGCCTCGCGCGCATCGTCGCCACGGACCTCGGCCATCTTCTTGGCCAACGAATTCGCCACCGCCTTCGCGATCAGCGTCTTACCGCAACCGGGCGGGCCGTACAGCAGCACACCCTTGGGCGGGCGCAGCGCGTACTCCCGATACAGCTCCTTATGCAGGAACGGCAGCTCCACGGCGTCGCGGATCTGCTCGATCTGGCGCGTCAGACCACCGATGTCGGAGTAGCTGACGTCGGGCACCTCTTCGAGCACCAGGTCTTCGACCTCGGCCTTGGGAATGCGCTCGAACGCGTAGCCGGCCTTGGTGTCCACCAGCAACGAGTCGCCGGGCCGCAACTTGCGCGGCCTGGTGTCGTCGTTGAGCGCGTCGGGATGCCCTTCCGGCAGGTCCTCGGCCACCAGCGGCTCGGCGAGCCACACGATGCGTTCTTCGTCGGCATGACCGACAACCAACGCCCGATGCCCGTCTGCCAGCAGTTCGCGCAACGTCGAGATCTCGCCGACCGATTCGTAGGTGCCGGCCTCGACGACCGTCAGCGCCTCGTTGAGGCGGACCGTCTGACCCTTCCGCAGCGACCCGACGTCGATGTTGGGCGAGCACGTCAGCCGCATCTTGCGACCCGAGGTGAACACGTCGACCGTGTCGTCCTCGTGTGAGCCCAGCAACACGCCGTAGCCACTCGGCGGCTGCCCGAGCCGGTCGACTTCCTCACGCAACGCGAGTAGTTGCTGGCGCGCCTCTTTGAGCGTCTCCATCAACTTCGAGTTGCGGGCCGCAAGCGAGTCGATCCGGGCTTCGAGCTGATGCACATCACGCGCAGAGCGGGCGCCGCCTTGCGCCCCGGCTGCATGCTCGAGTTGCTCGCGCAGCAACGCTGCCTCGCGGCGTAATTCTTCCAATTCGGCAGCATCGCCGCTGGACATGCCTGACTCGCGGGGGGTACCGAATGATTCAGAACGCTCTGAGCCACCCATGTTGCGCTCCTTTCCCACACCGAATTGGCGCGGTGGATACTTCAAAGCTACCGGCGATTGACCAATGATGTGCGGAGTCAAATACCCACGAAAAGTTAAGATTTTCGTCTCGCTGGTAATCTCGGCCACTAATCTCGCTGATCGAAAGGGCCGCCGTGACCGCAAAAAGCCTCGCCACAGGCTTTACCGGCACCGCCGACGTCGGCGTGGCGACCGCGAGTGTGAGTTCAGTTGCACCCGTTGGCCCGACCGCGCGGCGGGCGCCCACTTCGGGAAGCGCCCCGACCCCCCGACCGGCCTGATCGACTGGATGCGCCGACACCTGTCCGCAGCAGTGAGCGCCGTCACCGTCTTGGCGGCGGTCGGGATTTCGGGATGTTCGTCGCATCAGCAACCCCGCATCGCCTCCTCCATGCCCGCGGCGGCCCCCGCCACGTCGAGCACGGTTGTCGTACCTCCGACTACCCCGCTGCCGACGCCTGAAGCCCTTACCGACATCTTGACCCGGCTCGCCGACCCGAACGTACCCGGTATCAACAAGGTGACTTTGGTCGAAGGCGCCACCCCCGAGAGCGCGGACACGTTGGACAAGTTCACCAACGCGTTGCGCGACAACGGCTACCTGCCGATGACCTTCGTCGCGCACGACATCGCCTGGTCCGACAAGACCCCCGGCAACGTGGTGGCCAACATCGACGTCAACACCGCCCAGCGGCCCAACGCCAGCTTCCACTTCCCGATGGAATTCACGCCGTTCCAAGGCGGTTGGCAGTTATCTCGGCGAACCGCCGAAATGCTGTTGGCACTGGGCAAGTCACCCGCGACACCGCCGCCCAACCCGGCACCGCCTCCCGAGCCTGCCCCTGCGCCCGCACCTGCGCCGCAACCCGCCCCGGCTCCCGCGCCGCCGCCCGAGCCCGGCCCGACGCCGAGCCCACCCGGTTGACCCGCGGCATGTGGATCGGCTGGCTCGAGTTCGACGTGCTGCTCGGCGATGTCCGGTCGCTCAAACAGAAGCGGTCGGTGATCCGCCCCGTCGTCGCCGAGCTGCAACGCAAGTTCAGCGTGTCGGCGGCCGAGACGGGTTCGCACGAGCTGTATCGGCGCGCCGGCATCGGCGTGGCCACGGTGTCCGGCGACCGAAGCCATGCCGTCGACGTCCTCGATGCGGCCGAACGGCTGGTGGCCGGGCACCCCGAGTTCGAGCTGCTGTCGGTGCGACGGGGCCTGCAGCGCAGCGACGATTGAGGCCCCGGTCAGCCGTCGCGGCCCTCGCGTTTGCGCCCCAACGGGGCCGGCGCGACGACGCCCGGCGCGAGCCGTCGCGTGAAGACCAGGAACGCGGTATGCCCGCGCATGGAGTGCTGCGGCCGAACGGCCAGACCGACGACGTTCCAGCCGCGTTGCAGCGTCTCCCACGACCGGGGTTCGGTCCAGCACTGCTGGGCACGCAGGGCCTCGACGACCCGCGACAGCTGGGTCACGGTGGCGACGTAGACCATCAGCACGCCGCCGGGGATCAGCAGCCGGGCGACTGCGTCGAGCACCTCCCACGGCGCGAGCATGTCGAGCACGGCGCGGTCGAACGAGCCGTCGGGCCAATCGGAGTCGGCGACGTCGCTGACGATCAGCTCCCAGTTGTCGGGCGGCCGGCCGTAGAACACCGAGACGTTGCGGCGGGCGTGCTCGGCGTGGTCGGCGCGCTGCTCGTAGGAGACCACCCGCCCGTCGGGTCCGACCGCACGCAGCAGCGAGCAGGTCAGCGCCCCCGATCCGGCCCCGGCCTCCAGCACGCGCGCGCCCGGGAAGATGTCGCCTTCGTGCACGATCTGCGCGGCGTCCTTGGGATAGATGACCTGCGGGCCGCGGGGCATCGACATGATGTAGTCGACCAGCAGCGGGCGCAGCACCAGGAAGGGCGCACCGTTGCTGGACTTGACCACAGTGCCCTGCTCCTGCCCGATCAACGCGTCGTGTGCGATCGAGCCGCGATGGGTATGGAACTCCGCGCCGGGGGTGAGCGCCATCGTGTAGTGCCGGCCTTTGGCGTCGGTGAGTTGGACGCGTTCCCCGACGGTGAACGGGCCGGTTGCGGACACGCCGTCTAGCGTGCCAGCCGACTCGCCGCGGGCGGTGCTCGGGGTTGTCGGCACCCGGTTCTACGCTGCGGACATGACCGACCAGCCGCAGGCACTCGCGCGGCCGGCTGCAAGACCGGCGTCGAAACCGGCGCTGTCCCCGTCGAGGGCGGCGGACTTCAAGCAGTGTCCGTTGCTCTACCGGTTCCGGGCGATCGATCGGTTGCCCGAGGCGCCGTCGGCCGCACAACTGCGCGGCTCGGTGGTGCACGCGGCGCTGCAGCAGCTGTACGGGCTGCCCGCCGCGCAGCGCGGCCCCGACACCGCGCTGGCGCTGGTCAAGCCCGCCTGGGAACAGGTGATCGCCGCGACGCCCGACCTGGCCGGCGACTTCGATACCGAGCAGCGCGGCCAGCTGATCGCCGAGGCTCGGGCGCTGCTCTCCGGCTACTACCGCCTAGAGGACCCGACGCGCTTCGATCCGCAGTGCTGCGAGGAGCGCGTGGAGGTCGAGCTCGCCGACGGCACGCTGCTGCGCGGATTCATCGACCGGATCGACCTCGCCGCCACCGGGGAGACGCGGGTGGTCGATTACAAGACCGGCAAGGCCCCGCCGGCGGCGCGGGCCCTGGCCGAGTTCAAGGCGATGTTCCAGATGAAGTTCTACGCGGTGGCCCTGCTGCGCACGCGCGGCGTACCACCCACTCGGCTGCGGCTCATCTACCTCGCGGACGGGCAGGTGTTGGATTATTCGCCCGACCACGACGAGTTGCTGCGCTTCGAGAAGACCCTGATGGCGATGTGGCGTGCCATCCAATCCGCAGGCCGGACCGGCGATTTCCGTCCCAGCCAGTCGCGGTTGTGTGACTGGTGCCCCCACCAGCAGTACTGCCCGTTGTTCGGCGGAACCCCGCCAACCTACCCCGGATGGCCGGATATCGCACTGTCACAAGGCGTTTCGCAGCCGACCGAACCGGCGGCGTGATCGCAGCCCGTCCGTAGGTGTGACGAGCGTCATTGCGGCCTGAGCGTCCGGACGCAATAGTTCATCGGCGAGTGCGGTAGGCTGTTGTCAACGTTGGCGCCAAATGGCTTGCCAGCACGTCGTGATCGATTCGTTATTTCCTCTCAGATCCCCGCGGGGCGCCGAGTCCGAGATGACTAGGTGCGCTCCGCACAGCCTCGAGTCGCGGCGATCGACGTTGCCATACGGGCAATCTCGCTACCACCGACGCTTTAGGGACAGTGAAACATGCTTGAAGACAAAACATTTGCGCACCTCGGGGTGAGCCCACCGCTGGTTGACGCGCTCGCCAAGGGCGGCGCCCACCGGCCGTTCCCAATCCAGATCGAGACCCTGCCGGACACGCTTGCCGGCCGTGATGTGTTGGGCCGCGGCAAGACCGGTAGCGGCAAGACGCTCGCCTTCTCGATCCCGCTGGTGAGCCGACTCGATGCGGGTAACCGCCGACCGGGCAAGCCGACCGGGCTGGTGTTGGCGCCCACCCGCGAACTCGCGACGCAGATCGCCGCGACCATCGCGCCGCTCGCCGCGGTTCGGGGTCTGCGCGTGACCACCGTCTTCGGCGGGGTGCCGCAGCACCGGCAGGCCGCGGCGCTGAAATCCGGCGTCGACATCGTCGTCGCCTGCCCGGGCCGGCTGGACGACCTGATGAAGCAGGGCATCGTCACGCTGAGCGCCGTACAGGTGACCGTGATCGACGAGGCCGACCACATGGCCGATCTGGGCTTCCTGCCCACGGTCACCCGCATCTTGGCGGCCACGCCGGCGGCCGGGCAGCGGATGCTGTTCTCGGCCACTCTCGATGCCGCGGTCGACACCCTGGTGAAGCGATTCCTCAGCGACCCCGTGACGCGATCGGTCGCCGAACCGGCATCCGTGACTCCCGCGATGACACATCATCTCTTCTGTGTCGACGGACCCCAGGCCAAGAAGGACCTGGTGCACCGGTTGGCCTCGGGCGAATCCCGGCGAATCCTGTTCATGCGGACCAAGCATCAGGCCCGGAAGCTGGCCCGCCAACTCACGCAGTCCGGCATCCCGTCGGTCGAGTTGCACGGCAACCTTTCCCAGAACGTGCGCGACCGAAACCTGGCGGCGTTCGCGGCCGGTCACGCGAGAGTGCTTGTGGCAACGGACATCGCCGCGCGTGGCGTGCACGTCGACAACATCGAGCTGGTCGTCCATGTCGACCCGCCGCCGGAGCACAAGGCCTACCTGCACCGGTCCGGCCGCACGGCCCGCGCCGGCGCTTCCGGCGACGTGGTCACCATCGTGTTGCCCGACCAACGCCGGGACGCCGAATCGATGATGCGCAAGGCTGCCATTCGCGCCGTGCCCCAGCAGGTAACCGCGGCCTCCCCCGTCATCCACGCCCTGGCCGGCCAGCCGGCGCCACGCGAGGTCGTCGCGCCGGCCCCGGTGGCGACTCGTGCGCCCCGGGCGAGCGCGGCGCGCAACAGGCGACGCCGCTCGCGTCGCCCCGCCCCGGCGTCGCGGTAGGGACTGCCACTAGCCAATGGTGGCGACCCGCCGCGCCCGGCCAACGCCGCGCTCGCGATCGCCACTAGCCAATGGTGGCGACCCGCCGCGCCCGGCCAACGCCGCGCTCGCGATCGCCACTACTGCAGCGGCGTCATCTCCTGCAGCATCGTGGGAATGAGCTCGCTGACGGTGGGATGGATGTGCATGGTGCGAGCCAGCGTCGTGTAGGGCGCTTTGGCCGACATGACGTCCAGGATCTCGTGAACGGCCTCGTCGCCGCCGACGCCGAAGATGGCCGCTCCCAGTATCTCCCGGGTGTCGGCATCCACGACGACTTTCATAAACCCCTGCGTCTCACCCTTTTCCACCGCCCGGCCGACCCGCGTCATCGGACGCTTGCCTACCAGCGCCTTGCGTCCCGACGCACGTACCTGGTCAACGGTCATCCCGGCACGCCCCAGCGGCGGGTCGATGTAGAGCGCGTAGGTGGTGATGCGGTCGCTGACCCGGCGCGGGTCGTCGTCGAGCAGGTTGGCGGCGACGATCTCGAAATCGTTGTAAGAGGTGTGGGTGAAGGCGCCTTTGCCGTTGCAGTCTCCCATCGCCCAGATGTGGTCGACGTTCGTCTTGAGCTGGTCGTCGACGACGATGTAGCCGCGGGCGTCGGTCTGCACACCGGCCGCCTCGAGGCCCAGGTCGTCGGTGTTGGGCCGTCGGCCCACGGCCAGCAGCAGGTGACTGCCGGCGACCGGGGCGGCGCCGGCGCTCGGGGTCAGTTCAAAGCCATTGTCCTTCTTGATGATTCGCACGTCATCGGCGCCGACGATGACGTCGATGTCCTCGCCCTCCAGGATGTCGCGGACGGTGGCGGACACGTCCTCGTCCTCGCGGGATGCCAGCCGGGAACCCCGCTCGACGACGGTCACCCGGGCGCCGAAGCGCCGGTACATCTGGGCGAACTCCAGCGCGATGTAGCTACCGCCGAGAATGACGAGGTGGCTTGGCAGCGTGTCGAGTTCGAGGATCGACACGTTGGTCAAGAACTCGATGTCGGAGAGCCCGGGGATTTCCGGCACCACCGCCCGACCGCCGACGTTGAGGAAAATCCGGTCGGCGTGCAGCACGTCTTGCCCGTCTCGGGAGTCGACACGCAACGTGTGCGGGTCCTCGAACCTTGCGTGCCCACGAAAGACGGTGCAACCGTCCATTCCCGCCAACCAGTCCTCGACGCCCTTACGGTCGCCCAGCATGATTTCGTCCTTGCGTGCCTTGACTTTCGCCATGTCCACGCTGACCGGTCCGGTCGCCACACCGAAATCCGCACCGCGGCGCGCGAGGTGAGCGGCGTACGCGCTGGCGACCAGGGTCTTGGTCGGGATGCATCCGGTGTTCACGCATGTGCCGCCGATCAGTTTGCGCTCCACCAGCGCAACCCGTTGCCCGGCCCCAGTCAGCCGCCCGGCCAACGGGGGCCCGGCCTGCCCGGCGCCGACGATGATCGCGTCGAAATGCTGTGTCACTTAACGGCCGTCAGGATGTATTCCGTCAGCACGTGACCCGTCACCGCGGCGATGGCGAACCCGCCCAAGATCGCGACCGCATCCTCGAGCAGCGCGATGGGCAGGTCCCTGCCGGCCACGGCGGCCAGCCGCTTGCGGGCCTGATAGCCGCCGAGTGTGCCGAGCACCGCGCCGATGACGCCGGTCCCGAGCGCGGTGAAGGTCCAGTGCGGCCAGGCGCCGAGCGCAGCCCCCGCCAATCCGCCCATGACGATCCTGGCGGCGAAGATCGGCGGCGCCGTGCGGGCCGGCGTCTTGGGCAGCTTGTCGTTGACCAGTTCGCCGACCGCGAGAACGGTGAAGACGATGACCGTGATGATGTTGGCCATCCACGACGCCCACGTGCCATGGAGGTCGAGCCAGCCAAGATAGGCCGCCCAGGCGACCACGGCGGGGGCCGTCAGCGAACGCAGCCCGGCGATGACGCCAATCAGTAAAGCCAGCAGCAGAATAAGCGCGTGTGTCACGAAGACCCTCCTGGGGATCGAACAGCCCGGCAATGGTGAGGGATGACGGCCCATGAGGGTGACACGGGCAAACAGCCCTAGGCGGACGCTAACACAGCTGCGGTCGCGGCACCCGCCTCGAGCGTCACGCTAGCGTGACCGCCGGCGCCGAGCGTCACGCTAGCGTGACGCTCGAGCGGTTGGTCAGAACCGGCAGAACCTGATGTCGGAAGCCAGAATGGCTTTGGCGCCGATGGCGGCCAGCTCGTCCATGATCTCGTTCACGCCACGGCGGGGCACGAGCGCGCGGATCGCGACCCAGTCCGGATCGGCGAGCGGCGCGATAGTCGGCGACTCCAAACCCGGCGTGATCGCCGTGGCCTTTTCCAGGACGGAACGCGGGCAGTCATAGTCGAGCATCAGGTATTGCTGCCCGAAAACCACACCCTGGATCCGCGCCACCAGCTGATCGCGCGCCGCGCGCGTGCCGCCCTGGCCGTCCGGGTCGGCGCCCTCGATCAGCACCGCCTCCGAATCGCACAGCGGATCGCCGAAGGCCACCAGGTCGTGCAGGCTCAGCGTGCGCCCGGAGCCGACCACGTCGGCGATGGCGTCGGCCACGCCGAGCTGCACCGAAATCTCCACCGCCCCGTCGAGTCGGATGACGGTCGCTTCAATGCCGCGTTCCGCCAGATCTTTTCGCACCAGATTGGGGTACGCGGTCGCGATCCGCCTACCGGCCAGGTCCGCCGTCGTCCACTCACGCCCGGCTGGGCCGGCGTAGCGAAAACTCGACGACCCGAAACCCAAGGCCAGCCTCTCGCGCACCGGCGCGTCCGAGTCGCGGACCAGATCGCGTCCGGTGATGCCGAAATCGAGCTGCCCCGAACCCACATAGATCGCAATGTCTTTGGGCCGCAGGAAGAAGAACTCGACCTGGTTGACCGGGTCGATGACGGTGAGGTCCTTGGAGTCGGTGCGACGACGGTAGCCCGCCTCCGCGAGAATCTCGCTGGCCGGCTCGCTCAGCGTGCCCTTGTTGGGAACCGCGACCCGCAACATCGTCAGAGCTTCCGGTAGACGTCGTCGAGCGACAGGCCACGCGCGATCATCAACACCTGCGTCCAGTAGAGCAACTGGCTGATCTCCTCGGCCAGCGCCTCGTCGGGTTCGTGTTCGGCGGCGAGCCATACCTCGCCGGCCTCTTCGAGGATCTTCTTGCCCAACCCGTGGATGCCACCGTCCAGGGCGGCAACCGTCGCGCTGCCGGCCGGCCGGCTACGGGCGCGCTCGCCCAACTCGGCGAACAGATCCTCAAACGTCTTCACGGCCAGCGATTGTTTCACGCGGCGGCGAGCAAAGTCACGGCGGTTTCCGCCGGTGACGTTTTGCGCCGCCGGTCAGTCGAACCCGGCGAGCGTCATGCGCAGCGCCTCTTCGAGCTGAACGTGAAACTCCGGGCCGTCGGGGGGCTGGGTGAGCCAGCGGTCGATGACGAATTTGGCCGTGGCCAAGCTGGTGTGCACCAACAGCGCGGGCCGGACGTCTGCCGCCGCGTCGACGCCCATGCGGGACGCCACTTGCTCGACGAATTCGCGGTGTTCGATCTCGGTGACCAGCACCGATTGGCTCAGCAACCGCGGGGCGGTGGCGACGGCCTGGCGCCAGGTGTCCAGCGTCTGGACTTCGATGACCTCTTGAGCGCGCGCGACGAACAGCCGAATCAACGCCTCGACCGGTGACTCGTCCGGTGGTCTCGCGCTGTAGGACTCGACGATCTCGGCGCTGGCCTCCCGGACGGGACCGACGAGCAGGCTCTCCTTGGTGGGTGCGTACCGGAAATAGGTGCTGATCGATACGCCGGCCGCCGAGGCGATCTCCTCGGTCGTCACGGCGTCGAAGCCGCGTTCGGCGAAAAGCCGCTGGGCGGTCTGCTGGATCTGCGAAACTAGCTCAGCACGACGCCGGTCCCGCAACGAGCCGGTGTTTGCTGAGGGCATGCCTTCACCTTCGTCAATCCGACATTGGAACCCCGCGGCGCTGTCCAGCGACGAACTCAGATGAGTGACTCTACACTATTGAAAGTCGCTATCAAGTAGGCTAACGTGATGCGGCACACACCGATGAGCTGCAGAGTCTTGGGCGCCTGTTGACATTATTTTAATAAGAATTGGCTTCGACGGCGTCGGAAGTCATCTGCTCGGCACTCAGGAATTCAGGGGTGGGAAGAGGGCCGATGGAAGCGGTAGCTGATAGTCGATGACGGTTGCCATAAGTTTGCTGTGCGGGCTTTGGGTCACGCCGCTATGACGACGCAACTCGATGGTGTCGTCGCGATCCGGAACTGGTCGGTCGGGTACGTCAAGCGCCATCCCGTCGCGTCGCTGACCACGGTGGGCGAACAGTTCGTCTTGGGCGTGCGCACGGCACAGTATTTCTTCTTCGACCTGATGACCGGGCGATTTCAGTGGCAGGAGTTCGTCCGCCAGGGCGCATTCATGGCAGGCACCGCGGTGTTGCCGACCATCCTGGTGTCACTGCCGATCAGCGTCACGCTGTCCATCCAGTTCGCACTGCTGGCCGGCCAGGTTGGGGCCACGTCGCTGGCCGGGGCCGCCAGCGGCCTGGCGGTCATCCGGCAGGGAGCATCGCTGGTGGCCGCGGTGCTGATGGCGTCGGCGGTCGGGTCGGCCATCACCGCCGATCTGGGCTCGCGAACGATGCGCGAAGAGACCGACGCGATGGAGGTGATGGGCGTCTCGGTGATCCGTCGTCTGGTGGTCCCCCGGTTGGCCGCCGCGGTGATGATCGGCGTGGCCCTCACCGGAGTCGTGTGCTTCGCCGGATTCTTCGCGAGCTACATGTTCAACGTGTACTTCCAGAACGGGGCGCCGGGCAGCTTCGTGTCGACGTTCGCCTCCTTCGCGACGACCGACGACATGATCCTGGCGCTGGTCAAGGCGGTCGTGTTCGGCGCCATCGTGGCCATCGTGTCGAGCCAGAAAGGCTTGTCCACCAAGGGCGGACCTACGGGCGTCGCAAACTCGGTGAACGCGGCGGTCGTCGAGGCCATCCTGCTACTGATGATTGTCAACGTCGCCATCAGCCAGCTCTACATCATGTTGTCCCCCAGGACGGGGCTGTGACATGACGGCGTCCGCTTATCAACCGTTGGCACCGATTTCGGTCCCGCTCGTCCGGCTCTACCGACGGGGCAAAGTGCCGATCATTCGGCTCGGGCACCTGCTGGTCTTCTTCGTCCGCGCGCTCGTCGCGGTCCCGCTTGCCCTGCGCCAGTACCGGGGCGAGTTCCTGCGGTTGCTGTCGAACATCACCTGGGGCAACGGCTCGATCGTGGTGGGCGGCGGCACCGCCGGCGTGGCCGTCGTGCTCGGCATGACGGTCGGGGCGCTCGTGGGAATCGAGGGCTACAACTTCCTGGACCTGCTCGGCCTGGGGCCCGCCACCGGTTTCGTCTCGTCGTTGGTCAACACCCGCGAGCTGGCCCCGCTGATGGCATCGCTGGCCTTCGCCATGCAGGGCGGCTGCCGCTTCACCGCCCAACTGGGCTCCATGCGCATCGCCGAAGAGATCGATGCCATGGAATCGATTGCGATCCGGCCGATTCCGTACCTCGTCACCACCCGGCTGATCGCCTCGGTGGTGGCGATCGTCCCGCTGTACGCCGCATGCCTGGCGATCGGCTACCTGAGCACCCAAGTGGTGGTGGGACTGGGCAGCGGTGGCTCGACCGGTTCCTACCTGCACTACTTCACGTTGATGCTGGCGGGGCAGGACATCGTCTATTCCCTGATCAAGGCCGTCATCTTCGTCTGGATCGCCTCCACGATCCAGTGCTACTACGGGTACTACGCCGGCGGCGGACCGGAGGGCGTCGGGGTCGCCGCGGGCCACGGCATGCGGGCCAGCATCACCGTCGTGATCATCGTGAACATGCTGCTCACCATGGCGCTGTGGGGCGTCGACTCCGGCGCACGGTTCGGCGGGTAGGTCGGGGGAACATGCCGAACTCCTTTGAGCTGGACGGGCGCGGCCCGTCCGACCGGCAGCTGTTCGGCATCGGCATCGCGGTCGTGGTGGTCAGCGCGCTGCTCACCACCGCGATGTTGGTCAAATCCACTGGCAGACTCAACGATTACGTCCGCGTGGTCGCCGATCTGGTGAACGTGGGCGACGGCCTGCCGCAGAGGTCGGACGTCAAATACCACGGTGTGCTGGTCGGCATGGTCGACGGCGTCGTGCCCGCGGCGCACGGCAACCCCAACTACGTCCACATCGACCTCAAGGAAGAATTCGCCGGCTCGATCCCGGCCAACGTGACCGCGCGCGTGGTGCCCAGCAATGTCTTCGCCGTGTCGTCGGTTCAGTTGGTGGGCTCCCCGAACCGGGAGCGCCCAGCGGCAACGATCCGCGACGGGGCGCATATTCCGGAGGACAAGCGGCTTCCGACGGTGTTGTTCCAGACGACCGTGACGAAGTTGCGCGACCTGCTCGCCGCGGCGGGCCGCGACCGGGACGACCGGTCGGTGGGGATCCTGGCCGCGCTGGGCGCCGCCACCGATCACCGCCGCGTCAGCCTCCTGAACGCCGGCGCGCAATTGAATCGCCTTCTCGACCAGCTCAATTCGGTTGTCAGCACCGACGCTGGCCCCTCGACGGTGTCCGCGTTGCTGGATGCGACTCGGGGGCTGGCGCAGACCGCCCCCGATTTGCTCGACGCGCTGCACCAGGCCGTCGAGCCGATGCGGACCTTCGCCGAGACGCGCGGTCAGCTGGCCGCGTTGCTGTCGGGCGCTGACTACACGGTCGGCACCACGCGCCAGTCGTTGGGCAACCATATCGACCAACTCATAGGGATCACAACCGATTTCACGCCCGTGCTCGGTGTGCTGGCGCAGAAGTCCAATAACTTTGTGCCCGCGGTCGCCAAGCTGGACAACCTGGCCAACCAGTTCATGGAGCAGGTCTGGAACCCGGTCACCAACCTCGGCAACATGCGCGCGATGCTGACGTTCACCCCCAGTTCCACCTACACCCGCGCCGACTGCCCCCATTACGGCGAGCTTAAGGGACCCAGCTGTTTCACCGCACCGCTGATACCGGTGCGGCCCGACCTTCCCGACGTCCTGCTGCCGCAGAACTATCAACCGCCCAAGGATCTGGCCCCGCCCCCGGGCACGGTGATCGGCCCGGACGGAAATCTCGTCGCCGTGGGTCCGCCGCTGATCAACCCGAACCCCAACCTGTCCGATCCCAATCCCCCACTGCCCGCGGGGATCACGCCGTCACCGCCAGTGCCCGGGAGTGCGAACCCCGACAACCCGTCGCCGGGGGCGCCCGCCACGCCGCAGCCCCACGAACCGTGGGTCGCACCGGTGGCGCCAAAGGCACCGTGGATCCCGCAGGCGTCGTTCGGCGGGAACGTGGGACCCGTTGGGAGCCAGTACGAACGGAACATGTTGGGCGTGATCACCGGCGAGCCTGCGACCGCCGCCACCGAGCTGCTGCTGGGCCCGGTCGCCCGCGGCACGACGGTGTCCATCACCCATCCGCCGGCTCATCCGCCCGGGGAGGCCAAATGAGGTTTCGAGGCCCGCTCGTCGCGTTGACCCTGTTCATGGTCGTCTCGCTGACCTTGACGTGGCTGGTGTACGTCAGCCTGCGCCGTGACGTGGCCGGCAACACCGCCACGTATTCGGCGGTCTTCAGCGACGTCTACGGGTTGCGCGAAGGCGACGACGTCCGGATGGCCGGCGTCCGCGTCGGCCGGGTCGAAAAGATCGAGCTCGAGGGAAATCTCGCGAAGGTCTCGTTCGTGGTGCAGCAGGAACAACGGCTGTTCGGAAACACCCTCGCGTCGGTCACCTATCAGAACATCGTCGGCCAGCGTTACCTCGGGCTGTCCCTGGGCAGGGACGGCAGCCCGCAGCCGCTCCCACCGGGTAGCACGATTCCCCTGGAACGCACCGAACCCTCCTTCGACGTCACCACGCTGCTGAACGGCTACGAACCGTTGTTCAGCCTGCTGAACCCCCACGACGCCGACAACCTCACCAAGGGCATCATCGCCTCGCTGCAAGGCGACACGTCGTCGCTGACCACGCTGGTCGGCCAGACCTCAACGCTCACAGAGACATTCGCGGGCCGGGACCAGGCCCTCGGCAGCGTGATCACCAATCTCAACAAGGTGATGGCCAACCTGGCCCAGCAGAACGACAACCTCGACGGGGTGATCACCCAGACCCGCGGCGTCGTGGGCGAGCTCGACGTCCGGCGCCCCGACCTGGTGGCCTCGGTCGGTTCGTTGGCCCGGGTGACCGACCGGCTGTCGACCGCGGCGACGGACGTGTACCCGGCGCTGCGCGAGTTCATCGACCGCCAGCCCGGTGCCACCAAACACATCATGGAGGTCGAACCGCAGGTGGCGTTCTTCGGCGACAACATTCCGCTGCTGCTCAAGGGGCTCGCCCGGGTCGGCAACCAGGGCGCCTACGGCAACGCCTACGTGTGCGACGTGAACTTCATGGGGTTCTTCCCCGGCCTCAACGACGTGGTGCCGATCATCGTCAACGCCGCGACCCCGGGCAACAAGGCGTGGCACAGCCCCAGATGCAGGAGCACGGCGGATGGCTGACGCGTCGGTGTGGCGGCGGATGAGGAAACGACCGCTGGAAAGCTACAACAAAACCCTGCTCGGGTTCATCGCCGTCGCGGTGGTCGCGGTGATCATCGGGGTGATGCTGCTCGTGCACGCGCTCGGCGCCGGATATCGGCACTACACCGCCGAGTTCCTGCAAGCCGCCTCGCTGCGGGCCGGCAACCCGATCGTGGTCGCAGGCATCCCGGTGGGCAACGTCACCAGCATGAAACTCGTCGGCGACCACGTCGAGGCGGGGCTGAAGATTCGGGACAACATCGCGCTCGGCAAGGATTCCCGGGCGCAGATCAAGGTCACCACCATCCTGGGTTCGCGGTACCTCTCGCTGGAACCCGCCGGCGCGGCGCACCTGCCCAACAACACCTTCGACCTGGCACACACCGAGGTGCCCTACGACCTGCAAGCCGCGCTGCAGGACGCCACCACCACTTTCGAACAGGTCGACTCCGACCGGTTCGCGCAGTCGCTCGCAGTGCTCGGCAAGCAGCTCGAAGGACTGCCTGCGGTTGTGCCGCAAGCGATTTCGAACATCCACACGCTCTCGTCGATCATCGCGCTGCGACGTGACCAGCTGGGCCAGCTGCTGCGCAGCACCGAACAGGTGACCAACACGCTGCGGCGTCAGCAGGCCGACATCGGCACCCTGGTCAACCAGGGCCAAGACCTGCTGGGCCAGTTCGTCGCGCGGCGAGCCGTTTTCCACGCGATGATGCAATCCCTGTCGAGCCTCGTCGACACCATGAGCCAGGTCGTGGTCAACGACCGGCCGGCCCTGGACGCGCTGATCAAGGACATGCGCGACTTCACCAACCTGATGTCCGGGCACGACGACCTGCTGCACAGCATGCTGCAAACCAGCCCGATCTTCTTCCGCGAGGCGGCCAACCTCACGGGTGACGGAAACGCGATCAACTTCAACGCCCCCAACGTCCCGCTGATCGACTCGTGGATGTGCGCAATCAGCGGCCGCGCCAAGCAGTTCGGCATGATCCAGTACTTCAAGGATTGCAAGTGAAATCGCTCGCGTCGAAATCGGTGGCCGTCATCGCGGCCCTCGCGGTGATCGCCGCGGCCGCCGGCATCGGTTGGTGGTGTCTGGGGTCCGACGAGGACGCGATTACCGTGACCGCCCAGTTCGACAGCGCCTCAGGCCTCTACGAGGGCAACGAGGTGGCTGTGCTGGGCATGCCGGTCGGCAAGATCACCAAGATCACCGCCAAGGGCGGCTACGTCGAAGTCGAATTCACCGTCGACCGCCACGTCAAGGTTCCCGCCACCGCGCAGGCCGTCACGGTGTCAACCTCCATCCTCACCGACCGCCAGATCGAACTCACACCGCCCTATCACGGCGGACCGACGCTGGAGAACCACGACACCATCGGGTTGCCGCGCACCAAGACGCCCGTCGAATTCAGCAGCGTCCTCAACGTTTTGGACAAAGTGACCAAGTCGCTCGAGGGCGACGGCCGCGGCGGCGGGCCGGTCGCCGACGTGCTCAACGGCGGCACCCAGGTCGTCAACGGCAACGGGGAAAGGATCAAGGCGGCGCTCGGCGAGCTGTCCAAGGCGCTGCGATTGTCCAGCGACGGTGGCGCGGCGACCCGCGAGCAGATCACCACGATCGTGAAGAACATCAGCTCCCTGTTCGACGCGGTGGCCGCCAACGACACCAAGTTGCGGGAATTCGCCTCCACCATCCACCAAGTCAGCCAGATCATGGCCGACGAGGACCTCGGCAGCGGCACCACGGGACGCAAACTCGACGAACTGATCCAACGGGCCGGCGACCTGCTCGACGCCAACCGCGACAACATCAAGCAGACCGCCCGAAACGGCAACGCCACGCTGCAGACGGTGACCGACCAGCGACGCGACCTGGCCGAACTCCTGGACCTGGCTCCGTTGGTGGCCGACAACGCCTACAACATGATCGACCGGGCCAACGGCAGCGTCCGGGCGCGGTTTCTGACGGATCGGTTGCTCTTCGACAGCCAGTACACCAAAGAGATCTGCAACCTGATGGGCCTTCGGCAACTGGGCTGCAGCACCGGGACGATACAGGACTTCGGCCCCGATTTCGGGTTGACCTATGTGCTGGACGGCATGGCCGCCATGGGGCAGAAATGATGACCGCGGTCCCCCGGGGCATGCTGGCGGCGGCGGCCGCGGCGCTGGTGACCGCCGGATGCGCCACGAACGGCCTTGCCAGCCTGCCCCTTCCGGCCCCGGGCCTGGGCTCGGGCGGTTACTCGCTGAACGCCGTGTTCTCCAACGCGCTCAACCTGCCGATGAACGCCAAGGTGAAACTCGCCGGCGCCGACGTGGGGCAGCTCGAGTCGATGGTCGCGCGCAACTACACCGCGGTCACCCGGTTGCGCATCAGGGACGGCGTGCAACTGCCGCGGGGCAGCACCGCCGAATTGCGAACCGCGACACCGCTGGGCGACGTGTTCGTCGCCCTGAAGCCGCCGGCGGCCGGTGATCCGGAGGCGCCACTGTTGAAGGACGGCGACACCATCGGCCTGGACTCGACGGCGGCCGCCGCGACGGTCGAGTCGGTGTTGAGTTCGGCGGCGATCCTGGTGAACGGCGGGGCGGTGCGCAATTTCACCAACATCATCAACGGTTTCGGCAAGGCGACCGGTGACCAGGGCCAGGCGTTCGGGGACATGATCCGCAAGTCCAACGAGCTGCTCGGGACGCTGGACTCGCGTTCCGGCCAGATCTCGACCGCGTTGACCCAATTGTCGCACCTGGCCGACGAACTCGACGCCAAGAACCAAACCATCAGCGAGCTGATGGCGGCCGCCGGTCCCGCCACTTCGGCGCTGGCCGACAACACCGCCCAGCTCTCCGACGTCGCGATCCAGGTGGGCGACACCTCCCGGCTGCTGGCCCGGTTCCCGTCGATCGGCGGGACCGACACCAGCGGCCGCAGCATCATCCGCGACCTGAACACGGTCGCCGGGGCTGCCAATGACGTTGCGATGAGCCCGGATACCAGCTGGCTGGCGCTCAACCGGCTGATTCCGCCGTTGGTCAAGTCGACCGCGGGCAACTCGATTTCGGTGAACGTGGGCGTGGACAAGATCATGCTCGGATCGCTTCCCGATATCGGGTTCCCCGGTGACATCGGACTGCACGGGCCGCACCACTACAACGTGAACCTGCTCGTCGGCACCCTGAAGTACACCCTGTGGCGTCTGCAAGAACGGGTGGTCGGCCGCGGGCCGAATTCGCCACAGGTTCCGGTGGTTCCGGACCCGAACATCCCCGGCCAAATCGACGTCGCCCCCGGACCCCCGCCAGCACCATCGCCGCCAGCACCACCACCGCCGGGACCGCGACCATGATCCGCACCGTCGACAACGTCGCGAACGCCATCGTCCGGGCGGTGCGTACCGGTCACCGGCAACAGGTCTGGCTGTCGGTGGCCGGATTGGCGCTCATTCTGGTCGTCGCCACCGCCTACCTGCTCATCGGAGCGTTGCGGGTGGAACCTTTCGCATCGACCTACCGCGTCACCGTGCAGTTGCCGGAATCCGGCGGCTTGCTGCCCAACCAGGATGTCGCGCTGCGGGGGGTGCGCGTCGGCCGGGTCGAGTCGCTGCGGATCACCGATAACGGCGTGAACGCCATCGCCAGCATCACGTCGAACGTTCGGATACCGGCGAACAGCGTGGTGCACGTGTCGGCGCTGTCGCCGGCCGGCGAGCAGTACATCAACTTCGAGGCCACCTCGGACGCCGGGCCGTACCTGCACGACGGCAGCCTCATCACCTCCGACCGCGCCACCGTTCCGGTCAGCTTGGCGCAGCTGCTCGGCGACGCCGACGGGCTGCTGGCCCAGGTCGACCCCCACAAGGTCGAGTTGATCAAGAAGGAACTCAGCCTGAGCAAGGAGGGCCCGGCGAAGCTGACCGCCATCGTCGACGGCGGCACGTTTCTGCTCTCCACGCTCGATTCGGTGCTGCCCCAAACCACCAGCATCATCAAGACCAGCCGGGTGGTGCTCACCCTGGCGAGCGACAAGAACGCCGGACTGGGCGCTGCCGCAACGGAACTCGACCGAACGCTGACGGGCGTGGCCAGGATGCAGGCCGGCTATCGCCGCTTGACCGGGCAAACCCCGCGCACGCTTTCCGCGGTCGACAACCTGTTCGCCGACAATTCCGACACGATGGTGCAGCTGCTGGGCAGCATGGCGACCATGTCGCAGCTGCTCTATCTACGGGTTCCGGCGCTCAACGCGCTGTTCCCCGACTACCGTGGGTCCGTGTTGGACGCGGTGGCGAGCGCATTTCACGATCACGGGGTCTGGGCGACGGCCGACCTCTACCCGCGCTATGTGTGCGACTACGGGACGCCGTCGCACGCCTCCTCCGCCGCCGACTACTACGAGCCGTTCATGTACACCTACTGCCGCGACGACGACCCCGCGGTCTCGATCCGGGGAGCCAAGAACGCCCCGCGGCCGGGCGGCGACGACACCGCCGGTCCCCCGCCGGGTGCCGACCTGGGCCGTCGAACCGATCCGATCCCGCAGGGTCGCTACACCATTCCCACCCCCTACGGCGGCCCGGCTCTGCCGATCGAACCGCCGCACTGAGCCGTCAACCCATATCTCGAGGAGCTGATCGTGATCGTGACCACCAAGAAGAACCCGAAGGCCGAGGTGCGCGCCGAGGTGGAGCCGGACGACGAAACACCCCCAGTCGCAACCGAAGACGCCGAGGCGGTCCGCGTCGACGACGAACAGCTCGACGAAGACCGGCCGGACGAAGAAGACGGCGTGCTGCTCAAAGGCAAGCGGCGCGAGCCCGATCGCCGCGGGCGCCCCTGGAAGCACTACCTGCGTCGCGGCGCGTTGCCGGCGCTACTCGTTGCCTCACTTGCCGTTTCGGGTTTCCTCGGCTGGCGGCAGTGGCAGGAGCACCAGGTGAAGCTGGCCGGCGAACAGGCCCAGCAGGCCGCCATCGCCTACGCCCAGGTGCTGACGAGCATTGATTCGAACAAGGTCGACGATAACTTCAGGCAGGTTCTTGACGGCGCGACGGGCGAGTTCAAAGACATGTACACCCAGTCCAGCGTGAAACTGCGGCAGCTGCTGATCGACAACAAGGCGACCGCGCACGGCGTGGTGGTGGACTCGGCGATCCAGTCCGAGTCGACGAACAGGGTTGTGGTGCTGGTCTTCATCGACCAGACCGTCACCAACACGGCCGCGCCCGACCCGCGCATCGACCGCAGCCGGATCAAGATGACCATGGAGAAGGTCGACGGTCGCTGGCGGGCCAGCAAGGTGCAGCTGCTGTGATCCGCCGGATGCTCGCGGCGACGGTGTTGACCGCCGCCGCAACGGTTCCCACCACCGCCGTCACCCACGCGTCGGCACCCTCATTCTGCGGGGAGCTGGGCGGTGACTGGGACGGCCAGTACTGCCATACCTCGGTCACGTCGGAACGCAAAGCCGTGCGGGACATCAAGGTCGCCGTGCCCGACGACCTGGTCGACAACCCGACCACGGGCCCGGTGATCCGCGACTACCTGCACACCCTGGTCAACAACTGGAAGACCGCCAACTCGCAGATGGCCGCCGACAGCTATGGCGAGGAGAACTTCGAGGTATTCCGGCATCAAAACCTGCTCAGCGCGGTGTTCCACGAGGACTACCACGCCGACGGGCCGAAGTTCAACAACGCCTACCGGACCTTCACCTTCGACATGGCGAGCGGCCGGCGAGTGCAGCTGGCGGACCTGACGACGTCGAACCCGCTGACCGCCATTCCCCCGCTGGCCCAACCGTTCATCGAAACAGCGCTGGATCAGGCGCCGCCGCCGCACGACCCGGGCAGCTACCCGTTCGTGATCGACCGCTGGACGCCGGACAAGGTCTACTCCGGGGCCTACAAGGCGTGGGCGGTGACGCCCGACGAGTTGATCCTGTACATGCCCGACTATCCGGTGGGGCACGATGAGCCGATCAACTTCACCCCCGGCGTCATGCAGTGGTACATGGACGGCGGGACGGTGCAGGCGCATATCCCGCTGGCGGCCTTGAGTTCCGTGCTGCGCATCTAGCACCGGCGCCTTTGGCGTTGTCTCAGTTGGCCTTCCGACGGCGCAGCTCGATCGATATCACGTTGTCCGCGTGCTCGCTGAGCGTCTCCCGACCGTCGTGCTCGGTGGACGCGCGGTTACGGCGAGCCGAGAAACCGACGCTTGTCGCCAGATCGCCATAGTCCCAAGCTAAGTCGCCAACTTCGCGTTTCGTGCGGTCGAGCGCGGTGCACAGGACTCCCACAATGCGCCGGACATGCAAGACCGTGACACTGACGGCCTCCACGGCGATGTCGGCAATGCGATTCAACTCTCGCTCGAGCATGAACATCCCTTCCCCTGAATGTCCCCTTGAGCCCTTGGGCTCAGTCCTCCGGGTTGTAGCCGAGGCTCGGGGCGAGCCAGCGCTCGGCTTCGGCCAGTGTCCAGCCCTTGCGCTTCGCGTAGTCGGCGACCTGGTCCTGGCCCAACCGGCCGACCACGAAGTACTGCGACTGCGGGTGCGAGAAGTACCAGCCGCTGACCGCGGCGCCGGGCCACATCGCCATCGACTCGGTCAGCTCGATGCCGGTCCGCTCCTTCACGTCCATCAACTTCCACAGCGTCACCTTCTCGGTGTGCTCCGGGCAGGCCGGGTAGCCCGGGGCGGGACGGATTCCTTGGTACTTCTCATCGATGAGCGCCTCGTTGTCCAGCTGCTCGTCCGGCTGGAATCCCCAGAACTCCTTGCGGACCCGTTGGTGCATCCGCTCGGCGAACGCCTCCGCCAGCCGGTCGGCGACCGACTCCAGCAGGATCGCGCTGTAGTCGTCGAGGGCCGCCTTGAACTCCGCGATCTTCTCCTGGCTGCCGAGCCCCGCGGTGACGGCGAAGGCGCCGACGTAGTCGGCCAGCCCGGTCTCCTTGGGCGCGATGAAGTCGCCCAGCGACCGGTTGGGGATGCCGTCCCGGTGCTCGCCCTGCTGGCGCAGGTTGCGCAACGTGGTCAGTACCTCGGTACGGGTGTCGTCGGTGTAGACCTCGATGTCTTCGAAACCCGGGCCGACCGCGTTCGCCGGGAAGAACCCGATCACCCCGTTGGCGGTCAGCCACTTCTCCTTGATCAGGGTGTCGAGCATCTGCTGGGCGTCGTCGTAGAGCTTGCGGGCGGCCTCGCCCGAGGCCGGGTTGTTGAGGATGTCGGGGAAGCGGCCCTTCATCTCCCAGGCGTTGAAGAACGGCTGCCAGTCGATGTACTCGCGCAATTCGGCCAGGTCGTAGTCCTGGAATTCACGTACCCCCGCACCGATAGCGGGCACCGGCGGCGTGTAGCCGTCCCACTCGATCGGCGTCCGGTTCGCGCGGGCCTTTTCCAGCGTCAGCATCGGCCGCTCGTTCTTTTGCGCGTGCCGTTCCCGCAACGATGCGTAGTCCTTCTCGGTGGCCTCCAGCAGGGCCGGACGCTGCTTGTCGTCGAGAAGGGCCGCCGCGACAGGCACCGAGCGCGAGGCGTCCTTGACCCACACCACCGGACCGCTGCGACGCGGCGATATCTTCACGGCCGTGTGGGCGCGCGACGTGGTCGCCCCACCGATCAGCAGCGGGATCTCGAGCCCCTCGCGTTCCATCTCGACGGCGAAGTTGGCCATCTCGTCCAGCGACGGGGTGATCAGCCCGGACAGTCCGATGATGTCGGCGTCGTGCTCCTTGGCCGCATCCAGGATTTTCTGGGCCGGCACCATCACACCGAGGTCGATCACTTCAAAGTTGTTGCACTGCAACACAACCCCGACGATGTTCTTGCCGATGTCGTGGACGTCGCCCTTCACGGTCGCCATCACGATGGTGCCGTTGGTGTCCTTCGCCGCTGCGGTCCCGTTTTGTTCTTTCTCCTCTTCGATGAAGGGCAGCAGGTACGCGACGGCCTTCTTCATCACCCGGGCCGACTTCACGACCTGGGGCAGGAACATCTTGCCGGAGCCGAACAGGTCGCCGACGACGTTCATCCCGTCCATCAGCGGGCCCTCGATCACCTCGATCGGGCGGCCACCCGCGGCGGCGATCTCGGCGCGCAACTCCTCGGTGTCGTCGTCGACGTGGGCGTCGATGCCCTTGACCAGCGCGTGCGTGATGCGTTCGCGGACGGGAAGGCTGCGCCACTCGGCGGCGGCGGGATCGTCCGTTTTCTCGGTCTTGTTGAACCGTTCGGCGATCTCCAGGAGCCGTTCGGCCGCATCCTCGCGACGGTTCAGGACGACGTCTTCGATGCGGTCCCGCAACTCCGGATCGATCGAGTCGTAGGGCACCAGCGCACCCGCGTTGACGATGCCCATGTCGAGGCCCGCCTTGATGGCGTGGAACAGGAACACCGAGTGGATCGCCTCGCGGACCGGGTTGTTGCCCCGGAACGAGAACGACACGTTAGAGATGCCGCCGGAGATGTGCACCCCGGGGAGGTTCTCCTTGATCCAGGCGCAGGCCTCGATGAAGTCGATGCCGTAGGTCGCGTGCTCCTCGATGCCGGTCGCCAGCGCGAAGCAGTTCGGGTCGAAGATGATGTCCTCGGGCGGGAAGCCGACCTCCTCGGTCAGGATCCGGTAGGCGCGCCCGCAGATCTCCTTACGGCGCTCCAGGTTGTCGGCCTGGCCCTGCTCGTCGAAGGCCATCACGACGACGGCGGCGCCGTACTTGCGGCACAGCCGCGCCTCGCGGATGAACTTCTCCTCGCCCTCCTTCATGGAGATCGAGTTGACGATCGGCTTGCCCTGCACGTTCTTCAGGCCCGCCTCGATGACCTCCCACTTGGACGAGTCGATCATCACCGGGACACGGCTGATGTCCGGCTCGGCCGCGATCAGCTTGGTGAACCGGTCCATCGCGGCGACGCCGTCGATCATGCCCTCGTCCATGTTGATGTCGATGACCTGCGCACCGACCTCGACCTGCTGCAGGGCCACCGACAGCGCGGTGTCGTAGTCCTCGGCCTTGATCAGGTTGCGGAATCGGGCGGAGCCCGTGATGTTGGTGCGCTCACCGATGTTCACGAACAGGGAGTCGTCGGTGATGTTGAGCGGCTCGAGGCCCGAGAGCCGGGTGGCGACCGGGATCTCCGGCAGTTCGCGCGGCGCCTTACCCTCGACGACCTTGGCGATCTCGGCGATGTGGGGTGGCGCGGTTCCGCAGCAACCACCGACCAGGTTGACCAGGCCGGCCTCGGCGAAGTCGGCGATGTAGCCGGCCTGCCGCTCCGGGGTCTCGTCGTACTCGCCAAAGGCGTTGGGCAGTCCGGCATTCGGGTAGCAGGAGACGAAGGTGTCCGCGATCCGCGCCATCTCGGCGATGTAGGGCCGCATCTCCGGGGCGCCCAGGGCGCAGTTGAGGCCGACCGCGAGCGGCTTGGCGTGCCGGATCGAGTTCCAGAAAGCCTCGGTGACCTGACCGGACAGCGTCCGCCCGGACGCGTCGGTGATGGTGCCCGAGATGATGACCGGCCAGCGGCGTCCGCGCTCCTCGAACAGCGTCTCGACGGCGAACACCGCCGCCTTCGCGTTCAGCGAGTCGAAGATCGTCTCGATGATGAGCAGGTCGGCACCGCCGTCGACCAGGCCGTTGGCGGCTTCGAGGTAGGCGGCGACCAGCTGGTCGTAGGAGACGTTGCGGGCCCCGGGGTCGTTGACGTCCGGCGAGATCGACGCGGTGCGCGTCGTCGGGCCGATGGCGCCGGCGACGTAGCGGGGCTTATCCGGCGTGCCGTATTCGTCGGCGGCCTTGCGGGCCAGGGCGGCGCCGGCATAGTTCAGCTCGTAGGCCAGCTCCTGCATGCCGTAGTCGGACAGCGAGATCGCGTTCGCGTTGAACGTGTTGGTTTCCAGGATGTCGGCGCCGGCCTCGAGGTACTCGCGGTGGATCCCCTCGATGATCTGCGGCTGCGTCAGGTTGAGCAGGTCGTTGTTGCCCTGCAGAGCGGTCGGCCACTCGGTGAAGCGATCGCCGCGATAGCCGGCCTCGTCCGGCCGGTCGCGCTGAATCGCCGTGCCCATCGCGCCATCGATCACCACGATCCGCTCGCGCAGAGCGGCCGTCAGTTCTGCGGTGCAGTCGGGCCGGATGTCGGGCACGAAGGTCTCTGGCTCCGGGGCCTTTACAGGGACGTTCACGTGCATCCTTCCGTAGCGGAAGGCGCCCTTGACTCTGCCGAGCGTGGCGGATACCGGTGAGACCGGAGATCCGTTGCAACGCCTCTCGACCAGAAAAGTCTACGTCGTCCCCCGATCGACGTCTGGACGCCCAACTCATCGCCGCGATCGACAGCCCTAGGGTCCTGCCTGCGACGTGGTAGTTACCAAGGTTAACCAGTGTGAAGCCGAACGTATTTCGCCCTGACGGCGTCGACGCCTGCTGCCGATGTCGTCGACGGTCAGAACGGCACGCACCCCACAAGGATAATCGTCCTAGGGAATGCCCTTGAACGGTTGACGGGACCCTGCCCACAACGCCGAACATCGGCCGCAAAGGCCGTACGCTGATTCTGTGACCCCATCCGATCGCCCACCGTTTGGGAACGCCGCACTGCCCGAACTGCACGACACCATCGTCGTGGCGGCATTCGAGGGCTGGAACGACGCCGGCGACGCGGCCAGTGACGCCCTCGAGCACCTCGAGGCCATTTGGGAAGCCGACCCGATCCTGGAGATCGACGACGAGGCGTACTACGACTACCAGGTGAATCGGCCCGTCATTCGGCAGGTCGACGGGGTCACCCGCGAGCTGGTCTGGCCGGCCATGCGGATTTCGCACTGCCGGCCGCCGGGCAGCGACCGCGACGTCGTGTTGATGCACGGCGTGGAACCCAACATGCGCTGGCGCACCTTCTGCGCCGAACTGGTGGCCATCGCCGACAAGCTCAACGTGGACACCGTCGTCATCCTCGGCGCCCTGCTGGCCGACACGCCGCACACCCGGCCGGTTCCGGTTTCGGGCGCCGCCTACTCCCCCGAATCGGCCAGACGCTTCGGGCTCGAGGAGAGCCGCTACGAGGGGCCCACCGGCATCGCCGGGGTGTTCCAGGACGCCTGCGTCGCCGCCGGGATCCCCGCCGTGACGTTCTGGGCGGCGGTGCCGCACTACGTGTCTCAGCCACCCAACCCGAAGGCGACGGTGGCGTTGCTGCGCCGCGTCGAGGACGTGCTCGACATCGAGGTGCCGCTGGCCGACCTGCCGACCGACGCCGAGGAGTGGGAGCAGGCCATCACCGAGATGGCCGCCGAGGACGAGGACCTGGCCGAGTACGTCCAATCGCTGGAACAGCGCGGCGACGCCGAGGTCGACATGAACGAGGCCCTGGGCAAGATCGACGGCGACGCGCTGGCCGCGGAGTTCGAGCGTTACCTGCGCCGACGGCGCCCGGGCTTCGGCCGCTAACCCGCTAGCGGCGATCGCAAGCGCGGCGTAGCCGGGCGCGGCGGGTCGCCGCCATCGAACCTAGCGGCGATCGCAAGCGCGGCATAGCCGGGCGCGGCGGGTCGCCGCCATCGAACCTAGCGGCGATCGCAAGCGCGGCGTAGCCGGGCGCGGCGTAGCCGGGCGCGGCGTAGCCGGGCGCGGCGGGTCGCCGCCATCGAACCTAGGCCTTCTTGCCCAAGCCCTGGTTGTAGGCGCTGGTGGAGCGCCCGAGCGCGACGACCTGGGCGTCCAGTTGGGGCAACAGCTCCGCGGTGGGCTTGTGCAGGGGCAGCTCGCCGGCCGGGGTGGACAGCACCGGCTTGATCCAGCGGAACAGGGCCACCCAGCGGGGGCAGTAGATCCGGTTCCGGCGGGCCTCGATGCCCTTGACGAACGCGTCCGCGCATTTGTCGACGGTGGTGGTCTTGTTCAACGGCCACGGGAAACTGCTGAGCAGCTTGCCGAAGGCGGGCAGGTCGGCCTCGGTGTCGCGGACCAGGGCGGTGTCGATCCACGACATGTGCGACGAACCGACGCTGACGCCGCGGTGGGCGACCTCGAGCCGCAGCGCGTTGGCGAAGATCTCGACGGCGGCCTTGGACGCGTTGTAGGGGGCCAGGCCCGGACACGCGGCGTAGGCGGCCAGCGACGAGACGACGAGCACGTAGCCGCGGCGCTCGATCACCGCGGGCAGCGTGGCGCGCACGGTGTTGAACACGCCGAGCACGTTGATGTCCATGACCCGCTTGAACGCCTCGGGATCGACCTGCAGCACCGATCCATAGCTGGCGATGCCGGCGTTGGCCACCACGACGTCGATGCCGCCGAAGCGCTCGACCGCCTGGGCGGCGACGGCCTGCATGGCCGGCAGGTCGCGCACGTCGGCGACGGCCGTCAGCACCCGGTCGGCGCCGATCTCGGCGGCCAGGGCGGTCAGCTCGGCGTCGTTGAGGTCGGTGAGCACGAGTTTGGCGCCCTTGCTGCCCAGCCGACGGGCGACCTCGGCCCCGATTCCCCGGGCCCCGCCCGTGATCAAAACAACCTTGTCCTGCAGCGACGTCATGGCCGACAACGTACCGCGTTCACAATTGCACGCCGAGCAGCGCGTCGATCGCGGTTGCCACCAACCTTGGAGCCTCGGCGTCGTGGCCGCCGTACTCGAGCGCGTCTGTTGTCCAACCATCAAGCGCGGCAAGCGCTTTCGGCGTGTTCAAGTCGTCGGCCAGGTATTGGCGCACCCGCGCGATCACGTCGGCGGCATCCGGGCCGGCCGCCAGGGCGGTCGCGGTGCGCCAGCGCCCCAGCCGGGCGGTGGCCTCGTCGAGCACCTGCCGGCTCCAGAACCGGTCCGCGCGGTAGTGCCCGGACAGCAGGCCCAGCCGGATGGCCGCCGGTTCGATGCCCTGGGCCCGCAGCGTCGACACCAGCACCAGGTTGCCCCGGCTCTTGGACATCTTGTGCCCGTCCCAGCCGATCATGCCCGCGTGCACGTAATGGCGGGCGAATCGCCGCTCGCCCCTTACACATTCGGCGTGCGCGGCAGTGAATTCGTGATGCGGAAAGATCAGGTCGCTGCCGCCGCCCTGGATGTCCAGGCCGCTACCGATGCGGCTGAGCGCGATCGCCGCGCACTCGACATGCCAGCCGGGTCGCCCGGCCCCGAACGGCGACGGCCAACTCGGCTCCCCCGGCCGGGCCGCGCGCCAAAGCAGCGCGTCCAGCTCGTCGGTCTTGCCCGGGCGGTCGGGGTCGCCGCCCCGCTCACCGAACAGCCGGAGCATGGTTTCGCGGTCGTAGCCGGACTCGTAGCCGAACTGCGGCGTCGCGTCCGCGCGGTAGTAGACGTCCGGGTACTCGCCGTCGACGACGTACGCCGCGCCCGACGCCAGCATCTTCTCGACGAGCTCGACCACTTCGGGGATCGCCTGCGTGGCCGCGACGTAGTCGCGCGGCGGCAGGACGCGCAGCGCCGCCATGTCCTCGCGAAAGCGCGCGACCTCACGATCGCCCAGCTCGCGCCAGTCCACACCGTCGCGCTGGGCGCGTTCGAACAGCGGATCGTCGACGTCGGTGACGTTCTGCACGTAGTGCACGGCGCGGCCCAGGTCCAGCCACTGCCGGTAGACCAGGTCGAAGGTCAGGTAGGTGGCCGCGTGACCCAGATGGGTTGAGTCGTACGGGGTGATGCCGCAGACGTACATCGTCGCCGTCGACCCGGGCGCAACGGGCCGCACCTGCCGGTCTGACGTGTCGAACAGCCGGAGTTCCGGGCCACGTCCCGGCAACACCGGAACCGGTGGAAACTCCCACGACTGCATGCCAACGACTCTAAACGCGGGAAGTCAGCGCCACGCGTCGCGGATGGCGTCGAGCAGGATCGGCGCCACCTCGGCGCGACACATCACGAAGTCGGGCAGGTACGGATCGAGCTGGTTGTAGCGCATCGGCGAACCGTCCAGCCGCGACGCGTGCATGCCTGCGGCCATCACCACTCCGGCGGGCGCCGCGTTGTCCCATTCCCACTGGCCTCCCGCGTGCAGGTAGGCGTCGACGTCGCCGTCGATGATGGCCATCGCCTTGGCTCCCGCCGAACCGATCGCCACCGGCTGGATGGCCAACGACTGGCGCATCCGGTGCAACACGAACGGCGGCCGGTTGGCGCTGACCGCGATGCGAAACGTATGGGGTATGCCGACGCGCGCGGCGTCGGCGGTGACGGTGTCGGTGCGGTACACCGTGTTTCCGCGCGCCGGCAGCGACACCGCGGCGTCGGTGATCTCCCGCTCGCCGTTGGTGGGGCGCTGCCACAGCGCGACGTGGACCGCCCAGTCGTCGCGGCCGGGAGTGGAGAACTCGCGGGTGCCGTCCAGCGGGTCGATGATCCACACCCGGTCGTGCTTCAGCCGGACCAGATCGTCGTAGGCCTCCTCGCTGAGCACCGCGTCGTCGGGCCGCTCGGCGCGCAGCCGCCGCAGGATCAGCTCGTTAGCCAGGCTGTCACCTGCGTCGCCCAGCGCCCACGGATGTCCGAAGCCGATCTCGTCGCGCACTTTCAGCAGCAATTCGCCCGCGTCCGCGGCGAGTTCGGCGGCCAGGGCGGCGTCGGTCAACTCGTCCGGGCCCTGGCTCACCGGTTCAGTATCTCCGATGCCCGTGCGGGGGGCCGGTGGGTGGCTCGGTGGCCGGTTCAGAACGCCGGCCACGGAATGGGGCGGTGCCGGTTGGGGCCCGGCATCACCGGATCGTCGAGCAGCGCGTGGGCGCGCCTGCGCAACGCCGCGATCTCGGCCCGCGTGATGTGCTCGGCCAGTTCGTCGCACAGCGAGTCGCCCAGCGCCTCGGTGAGCCGGGCGACCGCCTCCAGCATCTTCTGGTCGACCGGCTTGTGGGCCCAGCCCCACAGCACCGTGCGCAGCTTGTTCTCGACATGCATGGACACCCCGTGGTCGACGCCGTAGACGTGGCCCTCGATGTCGCGCAGGACGTGGCCGCCCTTGCGGTCGGCGTTGTTGATCAGCACGTCGAAGACCGCCATGCGCCGCAACCGGATGTCGTCGGCGTGCATCAAGACGACCTCGTCGCCCGCGTAGTCGTAGGCCCGCAGCACCGGCAGATAACCGGGTTCCGGCTTGTTGGCGGGAAACAGGTCGACCAGGTCCGGGCCGGGCCTTGGCTCGGAGTCGGCCGCGTCGCCGGGCTGCTCGACCCACAGCTGCAACATGCCCGGTCCGGCCGGCCCGTGACGAATTACCGTGTACGGCACGATGTTCCACCCCAGCTGCGTCGACACCAGGTACGCGGCGAGTTCGCGGCCAGCCAGCGTACCGTCGGGAAAATCCCAGAGCGGGGCCTCGCCGGAGATCGGTTTGTAGACGCAATGGACCGTCGATTCGCCCAGCGTGGACTCGCACAGGAAGGTGGCGTTGCTGGCGGAGCGGATGCGTCCGAGGACCGTCAGCTCGCCGTCGCGCAACACCTCACGGTCGTCAGGCCTCAAGTTCATCGTCAGGCCCGAGCAGCGCGCTGCGCCTATAGCCGTTGGCGCGCGCGCAGATATGGCCTTCGGGATCCAACGGTTCGTCGCACAGCGGGCATGGCGGCCGCCCCGCTGAGATCACGCGATTGGAGCGGGTGGCGAACTGCCGCGCCGACTCCGGCGTCAAGAACACCCGCACCGCGTCGGGCCCCTCCTCGGTGTCGTCGAGCACCACCGACGCGTCGAACTCGGCGTCGGTGACGGCCAGCAACTCGACGACCACGGTCTGGGCTTCGGAATCCCAGCCCAGGCCCATGGTCCCCACCCGGAATTCGGCATCCACGGGTGTGATCAACGGGTTCAAGTCCTCCACTTCGGCGGGCTCCGGAGGGACCGGTGTGCCGAACCGGCGATTCACCTCGAGCAGCAGCGCGCCGATGCGCTCGGCCAGCACCGCAACCTGCTGCTTCTCCAACACCACCGACACCACTCGGGAATCGTGCACAGCCTGGATGTAGAACGTTCGGTTTCCGGGCTGACCAACGGTCCCGGCCACGAAGCGGTCGGGTGTGCGGAAGACGTGGATTGCGCGGGCCATGGCACCTCCAAAATACCGGCTGTTGCCTTCGCCGTGCGATTCGATTGCCCCGCATCGCTTGTTTTAAGCGGAATTAATCAGTTGAGCCGCCGACCACCGCGTCGCTGGACGGCACGACCGCGGCCGGCTGTTCCGTTGCGCCCGCCGGGGACTCGCCGTCGGTCTTGGCGGTGCCCTTGTCCTGCGCCTCGTCCTTGGGCGGTGGCCCGGCCCGCAGCGCTGCCGCCAATTTCGCACCGGTGTGGTTGACGTGCAACACAAACGGGCGCAATTCGGTGTAGCGGATCACATTCACCGACGCCGGGTCGGCGGTGACCCGCTGGAACGCGTCCAGGTGCATGCCGTAGGCGTCGGCGACGACCGCCTTGATGACATCACCGTGAGTGCAGGCCACCCATAGGACGTCGCCGCCCTTCTCCCCCCCGTATTCCAGGGCGAGCCGCCGATCGTGTTCGCGGACGGCGAACACGGCGCGCGCCTGAACCTGCGCCAACCCCTCCCCGCCGGGGAACACCGCCGCACTCGGGTGGGCCTGCACGACCCGCCACAGCGGTTCGCCGGCCAGCTCGGCGATCTTGCGGCCGGTCCAGTCCCCGTAGTCCACCTCCGCCAGCCGGTCGTCGATCAACGGCTCCAGGCACAGCGCCTCGGCGAGCGGCTCGAGCGTGCGTCGGCAACGCAGCAACGGCGAACTGATCAGCGCCCGGATCGGCAGGTCACCGATCCGGTCGATCAGCCCGGCGGCCTGGTCGCGGCCCTTGTCGTCGAGGTCGACGCCCTCGGAACGGCCGGCCAGGATCCCGGCGGTGTTCGAGCTGGATCGACCGTGCCGCAGCAGGATGACCGTCATGCAGCGGTGTCCGACATCCGACAGGCTGGGGCAACCACGACCACGACCGTACCCGGTGCGAAGGTGCTATCGGCTAGTGCGATACCGGCACCGCATGCGCCACCGAGTCGCGCACGGCGGCGACCAGGCTGCGTTCGTCGGTGAGGTCGATGTCGACCAGGCTGCGGACCGCCGTGGCGACCACCTCTTCGGCCTGCGGAACTGGCCCGGCGAGGCGCGGTCGGTAAATTTCGACGACGAGCGAGCGGTGCTCGATGTGGAACGAAAAACTGCGCCCATCACCAACTTGTCCATACCCGCTGGCGAAGATTCCTGTCGACATATCTTCGACAGCAAACTCTTTCTCCGCGATCTGCCGGTCAACGATGACGGCCATGAGGCGACGATACCTCGCCACCGGGACTTGATGTGCGCGACATGGCCATATTGGATGCGAAGGCGTTCCTTAGACTCGGAAGTCCACCGTCATTACGCAAGGGAAAATAATTGCTGTCACGGCATACGCGTCATCGACTGGCTGCTCAGCGCCGTTTGCCCGCCGCCGCGCTTTTGCTGTTGGCGATCGCAGGTTGTTCGTCCAATACATTCAAATCCGCGCCGCCCACCATCGAAGCGGCCACGCCCGCCGTGTCCCCGCCGGCGTCCCAGCGCCCCGCCGGCGAGGTGCGCCCGCTGGCCGCGGCCGCGACCGCGGCCACCTTCGACGGTGGGACTCACCAGCTCGCGGTGCTGGCGCCCGGGGCCCCGCCTGCCGGCCCCGCGAGCGTCACCCTCTTCGGCGACCCGAAGGCCGCGCCGCGCGTCATCGCCCTGCCGGGACCCGCGACCGCGATGGCCGACGACGGCCACGGAACGCTGTTCCTGGCCGCCCGGGGCGGCTATTTCGTGGTCGACCTGGCCACCGCCCGCGCGTCGCAGGTGAACGTCGCCGACGCCCAACCGGCCGATTTCACCGCGGTCGCCCTGCGCGCCGACGGCAAGCTGGTGCTGGGCAGCGCCGACGGGGCCGTCTACACGCTCGCTTCTCCAACACCGGCTGCGCCGACGCCCGGCACCGCTGGCACCGCGACCGTCGGCAGCAGGAACAAGATCTTTGCGCGGGTCGATTCGCTTGCCACGCAAGGGAATACAACTGCGGTGTTGGACCGGGGACAGACCTCGGTGACCACGATCGGCGCCGACGGCCAGGCCCGGCAGGCGCTGCGGGCCGGCGAAGGCGCGACCACCATGGTTGCTGACCCGCTGGGCCGGGTCCTGGTCGCCGACACTCGCGGCGGGCAGCTGCTGGTGTACGGCGTGGACCCGCTGATCCTGCGACAGGCGTATCCGGTGCCCCAGGCGCCCTACGGCCTGGCCGGCTCCCGCGCGTTGAGCTGGGTAACCCAGACCGCTTCCAATATCGTGGTTGGTTACGATCTGTCCACCGGAATTCCCGTCGAAAAGGTGCGTTACCCAACCGTGCTGCAACCGAACTCACTGGCCTTCGACGAAGCGTCAGACACCTTGTACGTGGTGTCGGGGTCCGGCGCGGGGGTGCAGGTGATCGAGCACGCGGCGGGTACGCGTTGACCGCGTCGCGCAGCAGTCGGCTGCCCGCGGGCTGGGACACCGAGCTGTCCGACGAATACGAGTGGGTGCCCCTGCGCCTGCCGCCGGAGGTCACCCGGCTCAGCGCGTCCACCCGGCTGTCCATCGAGGCCGAATATCGGGGATGGGAGCTGACCCGGGTACGGCTCTACACCGACGGCAGCAGGCGAGTGCTGTTGCGCCGCAAGAAATCTCGTCTGGAAAACCGGCGTCCCGACCAGCCGGAACTGTGACGTTGGCTGCACCCGGCGACGGCGTCGTGTACGGCCTGATGCGGCGGTTGTTCTTCCTGGTGCCGCCCGAGCGCATCCACACGCTGGTTTTCGCGCTGCTGCGCGGCGCCACCGCCCTCGCCCCGGCGCGGCGGCTGTTGCAGCGGCTGCTCGGCCCGAGGGATCCGGCGCTGGCGAGCACGGTGTTCGGGGTGCGCTTCCCGGCGCCGCTCGGGCTGGCCGCCGGCTTCGATAAGGACGGCAAGGGATTGCAGACCTGGGGCGCGCTCGGATTCGGCTACGCCGAGGTCGGGACCGTCACCGCGAGCCCGCAGCCCGGCAACCCGGCCCCCCGCATGTTCCGGCTGCCCGCCGACCGCGCGCTGCTGAACCGGATGGGCTTCAACAACCTGGGCGCCGGCGCGCTGGCCGTCCAACTCGCGCGGCACCAACCAGACGTTCCCATCGGGGTCAACATCGGCAAGACGAAAACCACGCCGGCCGCCGGCGCCGTCGACGACTACCGTGCCAGCGCCCGCCTGGTCGGGCCGCTGGCGTCGTATCTGGTGGTGAATGTCAGCTCGCCGAACACGCCCGGCCTGCGCGACCTGCAGGCCGTCGAGTCGCTGCGACCCATCCTGTCGGCCGTGCTCGCCGAGACGTCCAGGCCGGTGCTGGTGAAGATCGCGCCGGACCTTTCCGACGCCGACCTCGACGATGTCGCCGACCTGGCCGTGGAATTGGGCCTCGCGGGCATCGTCGCCACCAACACCACCGTGTCGCGCGACGGCCTGCAGACGCCGGGGGCCGACGCGCTGGGGCCCGGCGGCATTTCCGGGCCGCCGGTGGCGCGCCGGGCGGTCGAGGTGCTGCGCCGGCTCCATGCCCGCGTGGGCGACCGCCTGGTGCTGATCAGCGTCGGGGGCATCGAGACGGCCGACGACGCGTGGGAGCGGATCACCGCGGGCGCGTCGCTGCTGCAGGGCTACACCGGCTTCGTCTACGGCGGAGGCTTGTGGCCCAAGCGCATTCACGACGGTATCGCGCACCGGCTGCGCGACGGCGGGTTCGCCTCGCTCGGCGATGCCGTCGGGTCGGCGGCCCCTAAGGCCGGCGGCGCGGCGAGTTAAGCCGCCCCTTCTTCGTCGTCGTCTTCGGCCAGGATCTTTTCCGGGTGGTGGAAGTTGTTGACGCGCGGTTGTCCACGATCGAGGTGTGGTGGCGGGATCCATTCGGTGTCGCCGTTGGAGCGTCTTCGGGTGGTCCAGCCCTTCTCGAGAAGCCGGTGGTGGGGTCCGCAGGCGAGGGTGAGTTGGTCGATGTCGGTGCGGTAAGTGCTGGCCCAGTCTTCGACGTGGTGGACTTCACAGTAGTAGCCCGGCACATCACAACCGGGATGCGAACAGCCACGGTCCTTGGCGTACAAGACAATTCGCTGGCCCGGTGAGGCCAGGCGCTTGCCGTGATACAGCGCCACCGCTTCGCCCTTGTCGAAAACGGCCAAATAATGATGGGCGTGGCGGGCCAGCCGGATCACGTCGGACATCGGCAAGATGGTGCCCCCGCCGGTCAAGCCCTTACCTGCGGCGGCTTCCAGCTCGGTCAGCGTGGTCGTCACGACGATGGATGCCGGCAGGCCGTTGTGCCGGCCCAATTTGCCGCTTGCCAGCGTTGCTCTCAGCGCGGCGTTGAGGCCGTCGTGCTGGCGCTGCGCGGCCGTGCGGGTGTCCCGTTGCACCGCCTCCTCCGTCGGGGCGCCATCGATGACCGGCACCTCGTCGTCCGGATTGCACATCCCGGGGGCGGCCAGCTTGGCGAGCACCGCCTCCCAGCTGGCGCGGGCCTCGGGCGTCAGCCACCCGCTCAGCCTCGACATGCCATCGGCCTGCTGGGCGCCCAGGGTCAGCCCGCGGGCCCGCGCCCGGTCGGCATCGGTGTAGTTGCCGTCTGGGTTGAGGCAGTCCAACAGATGGCGGGCGAGCTTGGCGAGTTGATCGGGGCGATAGTGAGTTGCCTCGGAAGCCAGGTGCTTCTCGGCATGCTCGCGCGTATCGATGTCGACCGATTCCGGCAGCTGGCGGAAAAGCTGCCGGATCACCACCACGTGGTCGGCACCGATGGCACCGTCGCGCTGGGCCGCCGCGGTGGCGGGCAACACCGGCGCCAGCGGCTCACCGGTCAGCGCGCGGCGCGGGCCCAGCTCGGCGGCCTCAGCGATGCGCCGGCTGGCCTCACCCCGGTTGATGTGCAGCCGATCGGCCAGCGCCCAGCTCAGCTTGCCGCCCAACTCGGCCGAATCCCCTTGCTCACCAAGCTGATTGATGAGCTGGTGACTTGGCGCCTGAAGCCGACGCGTCTCGCACTCGAATATCTCGAGCAACCACAACCGCTCCGGGTTGGTCAGCGCTTCGTACGAGCGCCCTTGGAATCGGGAGACAACGGCGCGCAGCGCGTCGACGTCGCCCTGGATCTCCTCGCGGTCCGTCAACGCCATGTGGGCCGCCCCCTCGGCGGCCCGAAGGGGCTGGACAACTCGTAGATGAGCGCATCCAGCCGTCCGAGCAGAAATCCATATCTGTCGAGTGCGGCGACAAGCTCGACCGCCGTCAGTGAATCCAACGACGCAAAGAACACGTCCTGCGCGCGCTCGAACCGTTCGAGCACGGCATCGATGCGGATGAGCAGATCAGTCGAACACATGTTCGAATCATATCCCCGCCCACCGACAAGAAACCCAAACGCAAACCCCCCGGGACGGGAGTGACGTAAGTGATTTCGGGCCTTTCGGGCCGGCGGGCCTTCGGGCCGGCGGGCCGGCGGGCTGGCCCGAAGCCCCGCGCCTACTTCTGTTCGTAGACGCCGTGAATGACGGCGCGCGCGATCGCGTGCTGGAACAGGTTGAAGCCGAGGTAGGCGGGACTGGCGTCCTCGCCGAGGTCCAGCTTGTCGACGTCCACGGCGTGCACCGCGATGTAGTAGTGGTGCGGCCCGTGCCCCGGCGGCGGCGCCGCGCCGATGTAGCGGCGCATACCGGCGTCGTTGACCAGCGTGAGCGCGCCCCCGGGCAGGTCGCTGCCGTCGCCGGCACCCGCGGGCAGTTCGGTGACGTCGGCGGGCAGGTTGGCCACCGCCCAGTGCCAGAAGCCCGAGGCCGTCGGCGCGTCCGGGTCATAGACGGTGACCGCGAAGCTGCGGGTCTCCCCCGGGAATCCCGACCAGCTCAACTGCGGGCTGACATCTTCCCCGCCCGCGCCCATGATCCCGCTGACTTGGGGCTTGGCCAGCGACTGGCCGTCGGTGACCGATTCCGATGTCAGCGTGAACGTCGGCAGCTGCGGCAGCGCGGCGTACGGGTCGGGCGCGGTGCTCATGGCGAATCCTTTCGTTGACTATTCAGCAGTGTGTCAGGAAGTGTTCCAGCACATCGGTGCCGAACCTCAGCGCATCCACGGGTACCCGCTCGTCGACTCCGTGGAACAGCGCGGTGAAGTCGAGGTCCGGCGGCAACCGCAGCGGGCTGAAACCAAAACAACGAATACCCAAGCGCGCGAAAGACTTTGCGTCGGTACCACCGGAAAGCATGTAGGGCACCGTGCGCCCATCGGGGTCAAGGGCCAGCACGGCGGCGTTCATGGCGTCGACCAGGTCGCCGTCGAAGCTGGTCTCGTACGACTCGAAGTCCTTGATCCATTCGCGCGTGACGTCGGGGCCCAGCAGTTCGTCGACTTCGGCCTCGAACGCCGCCTTGCGGCCCGGAAGGATTCGGCAGTCGACCACCGCTTCGGCCACCGCCGGGACGACGTTGGCCTTGTACCCGGCCTTGAGCATCGTCGGGTTCGCGGTGTCCTGCAGCACCGCCTTGAGCATGCGGGCCATGGGGCCGAGCTTTTCGATCGCTCCGGCCAGGTCGCCCGACGAAACGTCGAACGTCAGCCCGGTCTCCTCCTCGACGGCGGCCAGGAACTGCGCGACGGTGTCGGTGAGCACGAGCGGAAACTGGTGCCGGCCCAGCCGGGCGACCGCCGCGGCGACGGCGGTGACGGCGTTCTGGTCGTGCACCATGGATCCGTGCCCGGCCGGGCCGCGGGCGGTCAGCCGCATCCATGACAGGCCCTTCTCGGCCGTCTCGATCAGATAGAGCCGACGTTCGCCCCCGTCGCGGCGCCGCACGGTCAGCGAGAACCCGCCCACTTCGCCGATCGCCTCGGTCACACCCGCGAACAGGTCGGGCTGATTGTCGACCAGCCAGCGGGCCCCGTAGCTGCCCCCGTGTTCCTCGTCGGCAAGGAATGCGAACACCAGATCGCGTGGCGGCACGATGCCGGCCTGCTTCAACCGCCGGGCCACCACGATCATCATGCCGACCATGTCCTTCATGTCGACCGCGCCGCGGCCCCAGACGAAGCCGTCCTTGACCGCGCCGGAGAACGGGTGCACGCTCCACTCGGCCGGCTCGGCGGGCACCACGTCGAGATGCCCGTGGATCAGCAGGGCGCCGCGCGAGCTGTCCGCACCCGCGAGGCGGGCGATCACATTGCCGCGGCCCGGGGCGCCCGATTCCACGTACTGCGGCAAGTAGCCGACCTGAGCGAGCTGCTCGGCGACCCACTGCGCGCACTCGGCCTCGCCCCGCGTCGTCTCCGGTTCGCCGGTGTTGGTGGTGTCGAACCGGATCAACCTGCTGACGACCTCGACCACGTCGTCACTCGGGTTGGTCGGGAACTCGGTGTGCGCGGTCACAACCACCTTTCCTACCACTGCCGGGGCCGCTCGGCTCGACGCTGAGCGCCCCGGCTGGGTTGGGTGCGCGCGCGACAATCCGATAGCCTTAGCTGCCAACTCTCGTTGGCCTTGTCCGAGTGGCGGAATGGCAGACGCGCTAGCTTGAGGTGCTAGTGCCCTACTAATGGGCGTGGGGGTTCAAGTCCCCCCTCGGACACGCGACTGAGGCGAGGAAATGAACGCTCGCGTTTATTTCCGAGCCGATGGAGTGTGTTGAGCGGCGAAGCCGCGATCACACGCGTGGCGCAGGTCTTCAGGTCCGGGCCTGCCGCAGTCCCGTACTCGGGGTCGAGAAATGGCTCCTGCACTGCATCTTCGACGCACGGCCCGCACGAGCGAATCTCTCCCGCAATTCCGCACACGTACAGTCGGACGTAACGCTAGCCAACTCCGACTCCCCGCGTTGACAGGTCAACCGCATGCATGATGGTGCCCACGTAGGCGTCGAGATCGACCTCGACGGCTTGTGGGCCGCTGTGCCCTGTCCCACCCTGGTCATCGACCGCGCGGGAATCGTGCAGGCCTTGAGCGGGTCCGCCGAGTCCTTGTTGCCAGGCGCGGCCCAGGGCGGTCGAATCGACGAGACGGTCGAATGGCTTTCGCACGCGCACCATCGCCTCGTGCAGCTGCATCCCGACTCGGTCGGCCCGGACGCCTCGCTGGTATCGGGAAACGTGGGCAGCCGCAAGTTCGATGCGCACGCGGCGGTGCTGCCCAGCGGCGAGGTGGCATGGTCGCTGGTCGAGGACACCGGTCAGCTGTTGCGCGAGGCCCAAGAAGCGCTGGCACGGGAACAGGAGCGCACCGCGATCCTGCTCGAGGCGTCGTCGGTGCTGACGGCCTCGCTCAACGTCGACCGCTGCAGGGAAGCGACCGTGCAGATGGCCGCCCAACACCTGGCGGACGCGGCGGTACTGGTGGCCCCCGCGGGCCGCGGCCGTCGGCTTCCGGTCTTCTACAGCGCCGCGGCCGGGGCGGTGGAGCAGTGCAGTGTGGACGCCGACCCCGCGATGGTGGCGGGGTTGAGCGAGGCGCTGCATGGGTTCCCGCCGGTCTCCTCGAGCTGGATCGACCCCGTTTCGGTTCCGGATTGGCTCCTCCCGCAAGACTTCTCAGGTGCGGCCGGGTCCGTGATGATCCTGACGCTCCCGGGCCACGGCGTGTCGGCCGGAGCGTTGGTGTTGCTGCGGCGCACCGGTCGGCCGGTGTACACCGCCGACGAGGAGACCTTCGCCGGCTTGTTCGCCGCCCGGGCGGGGGCTGCGCTGTCCGCCGCGCGGCTCTACGCCGAGCAGGCCGCCATCACCCGCACGCTGATGCGTGACCTGCTACCCCCGCCGCTGCACGGGCTGCACGGCATCGAATTCGCCGGCGGCTACCGGGCGTCCAAGGATTACGAGGTCGTCGGCGGCGACTTCTACGACTTCCATCCCGCGCAACGTCCCGAGGACGAGACGCTGGTGGTGCTCGGCGACGTGTGCGGGAAGGGCCTGGAGGCCGCCGTGATGACCGGCAAGATCCGCAACACGCTGCAGGCGCTGACACCGCTGGCGCAGGACCACGAGGGCGTGCTCACGCTGCTCAACCGTGCCATGTTGTCGTCGGACCACACGCGGTTCGCGACGTTGGTGCTGGCGTCGGTCGCCTACCGGGACGGTCAGGTGGTGCTGCGCCTGACCTGCGCCGGGCATCCCCCTCCCTTGATCGTGCGCGACAACGGGCAAGTGGAAGAGGCCAACACCAAGGGCACACTGGTCGGCGCCCTGGAGCGCATCACTGTGCAATCTTTCGAGACCTCGCTGGCGCCGGGCGAGACGTGCGTGCTGTACACCGACGGCATCACCGAAGCGCGCGGCGGCCCGCTCGGCGACGACTTCTTCGGCGAACAGCGCCTGGCGGCCGCGCTGACCGGTTGCGCCGGGATGCCGGCCGAGGCGGTCGTCGAACGCGTCCTGATGCTGGCCTCGGACTGGGTGGGGCAACGCGTGCACGACGACATCGCCGTCGTCGCCATCACCGCCCCGCAGCGGACCCACCTCAGCGCCGTCGACGGGCACACCCGGGGCAGGTACGTGGCATGACGTCCTACGACACCGACATGACGTCCGCCACCGGTGCCGCGGACGATCTCGTTGTCCGCGAACGGCTCTGGGGGGCCCTGACCGACCGTGACGAGTACGCCGCGGCCGCCACCGTGTTCGCCGCGATGGAAGCGGGCATGACGCCCGAGGACGTGCTGCTGGAGGTGATCGCCCCCGTCCAGCACAAAGTGGGCGCGGAATGGGCCGCGAACAGGATCAGCGTCGCGCAGGAACACGCCGCCTCGGCGATCAACGATCGCGTCATCGCCGCGCTGGCCCATCACGCCGCCGGCAAGGTCTCCAGCCACGGCGGCCGGGTCACGCTGGCGTGCGTCGACGGCGAGTGGCACGCTTTGCCCGCCCGGCTGCTTGCTGAGGTCCTGCGGCTGCGTGGCTGGCAGGTCGACTTCCTCGGCGCGCAGGTGCCCACCCCGCACCTGGTCGCCCACCTGCACCAGCACGGCCCGGACGTCGTCGCGCTCTCCTGCTCGATCCCCACCCGGTTACCCAACGCGCACGCCGCGATCGTCGCGTGCCAATCCGCCGGCTTCCCCGTCCTGGCCGGCGGCGCCGCGTTCGGCCGTGACGGCCGCTTCGCCCGCCAGCTCGGGGCGGACGCGTGGGCGCCGGACGCGCGCACCGCCGACGAGCGGCTGAGCCGCGGGTTAAGCCCCGTTCGGCGGGCGTCCAACCGCCAGCCCGTCGATGACCTGCCGCATCTGGCCGACCAGGAATACACCATGGTGAGCCGGAGTGCGGCGCGGCTGGTCAAGTCCACCGTCGCCGACCTGGAGGACCGCTTTCCCGCCATGCGCGCCTACTCCCCGCTGCAGCATCAGCGCACCGTCGAGGACATCGCCCACATCGTCGACTTCCTCACCGTGAGTCTCTACACCGACGACGACGCTCTGTTCACCGACTTCATCAGCTGGACCGCCGAAATCCTCACCGCGCGCGGCGTTCCGGCGGCTTCGCTGCACCCGGCGCTGGATTCGCTGACGGTGCAGCTCAACGAGTTTCCCCGCGGCCAGCGCCTACTGACCGCAGCAAACGATGCCCTCACCGCCAACGCAGGCCCAGGAGCGTCCGAATGAACCTGTCTCTGAACACCACCACCTCCGGGCGGTCGGCCTGCGTGCGGGTCTCCGGTGATCTGGTCTACGAGACCGTGGACGCGATGGTCGAGACCGCCGTCCAGCTCCTCACCCGCCAGCCCAACCTCGCTGACCTGCATCTCGACCTGGCCGAACTCGTCTTCTGCGATTCCGCAGGCCTGTCCGGCCTGCTGCTGGTCCACCGCCGAAGCGCTCAGGCCGGTGTGCTCCTGCACCTCGACCATCGACCGCGATTCCTCGACCGCATCCTGGACGTCACCGGCACGTTCGAGCACCTCGTCACCGCCTCCGTCTCGGATGCGGGCGGCCAGAACGCCCCGGGAGAAACCGGGGTTCGCTGACCCCTCGGCCGCCGGGGCGAGAGCCCGTAGGCTGGAACGCGACCGATGGCACCCGACGGATTTCTCCGGCACTCTGCGACGCGCACCTTCCGCGACCGCCGCGAGGCCGGTCGCGCGCTGGCCGAGCAGCTGGTGTCCTACCGCGACAGGGACGACGTGCTGGTGTTCGGGCTCGCCCGCGGCGGCGTGCCGGTGGCGTGGGAGATCGCCGCCGCGCTGCACGCCCCGCTGGATGTGTTCCTGGTCCGCAAGCTCGGGGTGCCGCGGTGGTCGGAGCTCGCGATGGGCGCGTTGGCCAGCGGCGGCGGCGTCGTGATGAACGACGACGTGGTTTCGAGCCTGCAGATCAGCGACGAGCAGGTCCGTGAGGTAATCCGAAGCGAGACAACCGAACTCGCCCGCCGTGAGCGCGCGTACCGGGGCGATCGCGCGCCGGCCGACCCCCGCGGCCAGGTGGTGATCCTGGTCGACGACGGCATCGCGACCGGGGCCAGCATGCTGGCCGCCGTCCGGGCGGTGCGAGCCGCGGGCCCGAGATCGATCGTCGTCGCGGTGCCGGTGGGACCGCGGTCGACCTGCCGTGAGCTCACCCTCGAGGCGGACGAGGTGGTCTGCGTGACGATGCCGCCCGGATTCGAAGCGGTCGGCCAGGTGTACGACGACTTCCATCAGGTGAGCGACGACGAGGTGCGCAAGACACTCGCCACGCCCACCTGCTGAGTGTTACTTGGCGGCCTCGTCGCCGCGACCCTCCGCGGCCACCGCCGACTGTTCGGTCGCCTCCGCCGATGGCGGCGCGCCGGCTTCCGCCGGCGCTTCGTGGGCGCCCTCGTCGGGCGCTTCCTCGGTTGCTTCCTCGGGGTAGTCGACGGCCTCTTCGCCGGCCTCATCCTCGTGTTGCTCCGTGGCGCCCGCGTCGCGGCGCTGCCGCTCCTGCAACGCGTCGATGATCAACAGGACCACGCCGAGCACGCTGGCGCCGATGCACACCCAGGCCACCAACTCGTTGCTCGTGACGACGGCGAACACCAACGCGACGAGCCCGACCAGGGCCAGCACCAGCGCAATGATCAGCATCGGTCATCCTCCAAGCGGCGAGCGGGAGAGCCAGTTCGTGTGCAGGTCTAGTGTGCCGACCGCGCAGCTGGGCGAGTGTCCGGCACGCCTGTGAGGCTAGTTGTTACCCCGATTGAATTGGTCGAACCCGCCGGCGTCGGCACTGGAGTCGACGGGCGCCGCCGATCCACGCTGGCCGAGCTCCTCCAGCTGCGATTCCAGGTAGGTCTTGAGCCGGGTCCGGTATTCGCGTTCGAAGGTACGCAGCTGCTCGAGCCGGCCTTCCAGGACGGTGCGCTGCTGGTTGATCGTTCCCATGATCTCGGAGTGCTTACGCTCGGCGTCGGCCTGCAGGGCGTCGGCCTTCTCCTGCGCCTGGCGCAGCTGGGTCTCGGAACGGGTTTGGGCGTCGGCGAGCATCGCGTCGGCGCGCTGCCGGGCCTCGGTGACCGTGGTCTCGGCCGTCTGGCGGGCCTCGGAGAGGATCTGGTCGGCGTTGGCGCGGGCGTCGGCCAGCATCTTGTCCGACTCCGCCTTGGCCGTGCTGGTCAGCCGGTCGGCGGTGTCCTGGGCCAGGCTGAGCACCCGAGCCGCCTTCATGGCCTGTTCCTCGTTGCTCGACGAGGACGCGGCAGGCGCGGCCACCGGCGCCGCCTTGGGGGCCGGCTCCGGCTCGGGGACGGGAATCGCCTGAGTGGGGGCGGCCGCGGCGGCTGGGGCGGCGCTCGCGCCGCCGCCGGAGGCCAGCTCCTGGTCCAGCTCCTCGATCCGCTGACGCAGATCGCTGTTCTCTTCGATGAGCCGCGTCAGCTCGGCTTCCACCAGATCGAGGAAGGCGTCGACCTCGTCTTCGTTGTACCCCCGCTTGCCGATCGGTGGCTTACTGAACGCCACATTGTGGACGTCGGCTGGTGTAAGCGGCATTGTTTCGTCCCCTCAAGTTCCTGTCTAACGTTCTGGAAAGTGTAGAACGCAGTGGTAGCCGTCGTGCAACTGCCGTCCATCCTGTCACACCAGGCGCGACCGTTGCTGTTTAGGCCAATAAATAAGAACCAATTTCAAACGCTCAGGGCAATAAAATCCGAAACCTTAGAATTTTTAAATCGCAGCCACCAAACCGAGGCGAAAACGTGGCCGAACCGTCTCCGGGCACCGAAGCCGGCCCGCGGATAGGGACCGAAACGGCCCGGAGACAAGGCGCCGGAGACAGGGCGCCGGAGACAAGGTTAGGCCGCGGCGCCGAAGGCGAGCTGCATGCCGATGAACGCGACCAACAGCAGCACCATGATGGACAGGTCGAAACGGACCGCCCCGATGGTGAGTTGAGGGATCAGCCGGCGCAGCAACTTCACCGGCGGATCGGTGATCGACATGATGATCTCGAGGATCACCACGGTGATGCCGGTGGGATGCCAGTCACGGCTGAACGATCGGATGAACTCGACGACGACCCGGGCGATGAGCAGCAGCCAGAAGATGAACAGCGCAAACCCAAGGATCTGAAAGAACAGCACCAACTGAAGAGCCCCGACCTTACCGATGAGATGTCATGCGCCGCAGGCATGGGCGGCGCCTGCCAGCGTACCGACTCCGGGCCCTCGACCACATCTCAGCTCGCCCGGCCAGCGAAGGCGGCGGCCGACCGCCGCCGCCGAGCCGGGTTTATTGGTAAGCGTAGAAGCCGGTTTCGGCGATCCGGCGACGCTCCTCCGGGGACACGTCGACGTCGGCGGGCGACAGCAGGAACACCTTGGTGGCCACCTTGTCGAAGGAGCCGCGCAACGCGAAGGCCAGGCCCGCCGCGAAGTCGACGAGCCGCTTCGCGTCGGCGTTGTCCATCGACACCAGGTCCATGATGACGGGGGTGCCGTCGCGGAACCGCTCGCCGATGGTGCGGGCCTCGCTGTAGTCCTTGGGCCGCAGCGTGGTGATCTTGGAGAGCGGGTGGCCCTCCTCGAACATCATCGCCATCCGGCGCGGGTCCATCGCCAGCGCGCCGCGGGTCGAATTGCGCAACCAGGACCCGAAGCGCGGCCTGCCCATCTCGGGCCGCTCGAACTCGCGGGGGTGGACGGCGCCGTATCGCGACTCCTCCGCGTAACCGCCGCGGTAGCCGCCAGGCGGCGGGTAGTCCGCGGGCTCGCGCGGGTCGTCGTAGTCGCGCCCCTCGTAGCGGCCGTACCCGTCGTCGAAACGGGGGCGCGGGAATCCGCGGGAGGGCGCGTGGTCGTCGTAATACTCGTCGTCGTAGTCGTCCATCGGGGCCATACCGAAATAGGCCTTGACTTTGTGCAGTGTGCTCATTGCGTTGACCCCTTCTAGCCCCTGATGCTTGGTGTCAGTGATGAAGATGTGACTACAGTGACTTAATACGGTGACGGTAGCGGCCGCGGGCCCAATAGCGCGGTACCGACACGCACACATGTCGAACCGTGTTTGACGGCAATTTCGAAATCGTCGGACATGCCGGCGGACAGTCCGACGGCGTTGGGATGCGATTCCAGTACGCGCAGATGCTCCGTTCGCAGGCGCCCGAAGGCCGCGTCGGGGTCCGAGCCCAGCGGCGGGATGGCCATCAGCCCGGCCAGTTCCAGGTGTTTTGACTCCTCGGCCTGCGCGCAAAGCTGGTCGACCGCGCCCGGCAGCGAGATGTCGACGCCGCCCCGCGACTCGTCGCCGTCAAGGCTGATCTGGACGTAGATCCGCATCGGATCGGCGCGGCGGCCCTCCGCGAGGGCGGCCGAGACGCCCCGATCGAGGGCGCTGACCAACTGTGAGCTGTCCACCGAGTGAGCGGTATGCGCCCAGCGGGCGACCGAGCGGGCCTTGTTCCGCTGGATGTGGCCCACCATGTGCCAGCGCATGGCCGGGACGTCCACCCGCGATAAGAGTTTGGTGACTTCGCTCACTTTTTCCGATGCTTCCTGATCCCGCGATTCGCCAACGGCCCGGCAACCCAAACGCGACAAAGTCACCACATCGGTTGCTGGGAAGAATTTGGTAATCGGCAGCAGTTCGATTTCACCGACATTGCGACCCGCCGCTTCGGCGGCCGCCGCAAGGCGCGAGCGCACCGCCGCTAATGCGTGGGTCAATTCCGTTTCGCGGTCACCCCCCGCAGGCATGTCCACCGCCATCGCGGTCACTCCATCCACACCAGGGAGGCCAGCCGGCCGGTGGGCGCGTCCCGGCGGTGGCTGAACAACGTCGGGTCGTCGACCGTGCACCGCGGGTCGATGTCGATGGCCCTCACACCCAAATCCGTTAACTGGCAAGCGATTCCGGCCCGAAGATCGAGGCCGGGGGTGCCCGCCGAGGTGGTGGTGCGGCTGCCGGGCAGCGCGGCCTCCACCTCGTCGGCCATGGCCGCGGGCACCTCGTAGTTGCGGCCGCTGACCGCCGGGCCCAGCAGGGCCGAGATGTCCTCGGGGCGCGCGCCCAGCTCGACCATCGCCTCCACGGTGCGGGCCACCACCCCGCGCTGGGCGCCGACGCGGCCTGCGTGCACGGCCGCGGCCACTCCGGCGCGCGCGTCGGCGAGCAACACCGGCACGCAGTCGGCCGTCACCACCGCCAGAGCCAGCCGCGCGGTGCCGGTCACCAGCGCGTCG
>NZ_LZJB01000425.1:0-3273 GCF_001666895.1 Mycobacterium sp. E3298 | reverse complement strand
TCGACGACACCATCACCGGCTTGGACGACGACGGCGCGGCCGTCAACGTGACCTTCGAACGTGCCCCCGCGCGCAGCTTCGACCTGGTCGTCGGGGCGGACGGACTGCACTCCAACGTGCGCCGGTTGGTGTTCGGCCCCGAGGAACAGTTCATCGAGCGCCTGGGCACCCACGCGGCGATCTTCACCGTCCCCAACTTCCTGGAACTCGACTACTGGCAGACCTGGCACTACGGGGACTCCACCATGGCGGGGGTCTACAGCGCCCGCAACAACGCCGAGGCCCGGGCCATGCTCGGTTTCATGGAAACCGATCTGCGGATCGACTACCGGGACACCGAGGCGCAGTTCGCCGAGCTGGAACGGCGGATGGCCGGCGACGGCTGGGTGCGTCCCCAGTTGCTCGAGTACATGCGCAGCGCACCGGACTTCTACTTCGACGAGATGTCGCAGATCAAGATGGACCGCTGGTCGAAGGGCAGGGTCGCGCTGGTCGGCGACGCCGGATATTGCTGCTCGCCGCTCTCGGGCCAGGGCACCAGCGTCGCGTTGCTGGGCGCCTACATCCTGGCCGGCGAGCTCGCCGCCGCGGGTGATGACTACGAACTCGGCTTCGCCAACTACCACAAGGAGTTCAACGACTACGTCAAGCGCAACCAATGGCTGGTCGTCGACAACATCCCGGGCGGGGCGCCCATTCCGCAGGAGGTCTTCGACCGCATCGTCAGCTCGATCACCCTCAAGGACTACTGACAGTCCTTCGGCCGAGCAGACGCAAAGTCGCCCGCCACGCCGGGCGGGCGTGCGATTTTGTGTCTGCTCGCGAGGAGGCCGGGAACGTTCGTGGGCCGGAAGGCGTTGACGCGAACGTGCGTCTTTCCGTCCTCGACCTGGTCCCGGTGCGCACCGACCAGACGACCCGTGATGCGCTGGCGGCCACCGTGCAGCTGGCCCAGGCCGCGGATCGGCTGGGTTTCACGCGCTATTGGGTCGCCGAGCACCACAACATGCCGTCCGTGGGCGCCACCAGCCCGCCGGTCCTGATCGCCTACCTGGCCGCGCAAACCACGCAGCTGCGCCTCGGGTCCGGCGGCGTGATGCTGCCCAATCACGCGCCCCTGGCGGTGGCCGAGCAGTTCGCGCTGCTGGAAGCCGCCGCCCCCGGCCGCATCGACCTCGGCATCGGCCGAGCGCCCGGATCCGATCCGGTGACCTCCTACGCGCTGCGTGGTAGCCGCGGCGACGAGGACATCGAAAACTTCCCGGAATACCTCGACGACGTGGCGGCGCTGATGAGCGCGCGCGGCGTCGTGGTGCCGCTGCGCTCGGGGGACTACCGGCTCAAGGCCACCCCGGCCGCGGCCGGCGAACCACGCCTGTGGCTGCTGGGGTCGTCGATGTACTCGGCGCACCTGGCCGCCGCCAAGGGGCTGCCGTACGTGTTCGCACACCACTTCTCCGGCCAGGGAACCGAGGAGGCGCTCGAGGTGTACCGCTCGAGGTTCAGGCCGAGCAAGCTCACGCCCGAGCCGGTGACGTTCCTGACGGTGAACGCCGCCGTGGCCGAAACCCACGACGAGGCAACGGCATTGATGCTGCCCAACCTGCAGATGATGGCAAAGCTGCGCACCGGGCAGCCCCTGGGCCCGGTGCCGCTCGTCGAGGAGGCCGAAGGCGCCGAGCTGACGCCGCAACAGCGGCTCATCGTGGACAGTGGGCTGCGCCGGGCGGTCCTCGGTACGCCGGCCGAGGCCGCCGAACAGCTGCGGGCGCTGGCGCAACGGTTCGACGTCGACGAGGTGATGGTCCACCCGGTCGCATCGGCCCACCGAGGCACCGACCCGGCTACCGCGCCGGCGCGGGTCGCGACGCTGGAATTGCTGGCCAAGGAGTTGTTCTAGCTCCTCAGTCCGTCACGCCCGACCGCTCGGAGTCGACCGGTCCCGCGATGGCGCTCCTGTTGGTGATCCAGCGCCGCAGTTCGTCCGGCGGCAACGGCGGGCTGTGCACGAAGCCCTGGGTGATGGTGCAGCCGCAACCGCGCAGCGCGCTCAGGGTCAGCTCGTCCTCCACCCCCTCGGCGACGAGGTCGGCGCCCAGGTTCTGCGCCAGGTCCACGGTGGACTGGACGATGGCCACCGACCGGGGGTCCTGGGCCAGGCGCGCGACGAATCGCCGGTCGAGCTTCAATTCGTCGACCGTCACATCCTGCAGGCGGGCCAGCGACGACCACCCGGTGCCGTAATCGTCCAGCGAGATCCGAACGCCCAGCAGCCGCAGGGCGGCGACGGTGTCGCGGGACCGCTCGGAGTCGACGAGTGCGCTCTCGGTGATCTCGACGATCAGCGCCTCGGGAGGCAAGCCGTGGTTCCGCAGCAGCCGCTCGATGGTGACCGCGAGGTCGAGGTCGAGCAGGTTCGCCGTCGACAGGTTCACCGCGACTGTCAGCGGGATGCCCTGCTCGCGCCAGGACCGAATCTGCTCGAGCGTCAGGTTGATCGTGCGATGGGCCACCGCGCGCATCAAACCGGCGCGCTCCGCGGCGGGCAGGAACGCCTCCGGCAGCAGCAGCCCGCGGGTGGGATGCTGCCAGCGCAGCAGCGCCTCCACACTGTGGACGCTGTCGTTCGCGTTGACCTTGGGCTGATAGTGCAGCGTGAACTGGTCGCCGTCGTTCAGCGCGGCGCGCAGCTCCCGCACCAGGTTGGGATCGTGGTCGCGATCGGCCTCGTAGGCCGACTCGTACACCGCGATCCTGCTGACGGCCGACTTGGCGTGCGGGACCGCCGCCTCGGCGCGATTCAACAGCTCCTGGGGGTGGTCGCAGTGGTCGGGGTAGAGGGCGATGGCGATGCAGGCGTCGATCTCCACGCTGATCGCATCGAGTTCGAACGGGATGCTCATGCCTTCGAGCAACCGGCCCGCCTGGGCGCGCGCCGCGACCAGGTCGGATCCGTCGCCGAGGAGGATGGCGAATTCCTCGTCACTCACGCGCGCCAGCAGATCGTCGCGACGCACGTTGCGCGCGAGGCGGTTTGCGACGCGCCACAGCAGCTCATCGCCGAAGTGCCTGCCGACCGAGTCGTTGATCTCCCGCAGCTTGTGCAGGTGCAGCAACAGCAGCGCACGCCGCGATGACGCCCGCCCCGACGACGCCGAAGCCGACAGCGCGGTCAGGGCCGTCGCCAGGGACCGCCGATTGGGCAGCGTGGTCAATTCGTCGGTCATGGCTTGCTTGTGGCTCTCGGCCAGCATGCTGACGTCCCGGAAGCTC
>NZ_LZJB01000424.1:0-1010 GCF_001666895.1 Mycobacterium sp. E3298 | reverse complement strand
CCCGGACCAAGTCGCGTTTCGCAGGCGTCTTTTTCACTACGTTCAAGTCGCTGTACTCGGTATCCCACAGCGCCACTCCGTCATGATGCTTGGTCGTGAGCACGGCATATTTGGCGCCCGATTTTTCAATCAGGTCTGCCCAGGCGTCCGCATCGAAGCGGGCTGCCGTAAACCCATCCAGCTGCTTCATGTAGTCCTCGTAAGAGATCCTACCGTTATAGAACGACCAGGACTCGGCAATTCCGTTTACCGCATAGATTCCGTAATGAATGAAGATGCCGAGCTTTGCTTCTCCGAACCATTGGCTTACCATCCGATACCCTCACTCTTCGCGATATTTTCCCCGCCCTTCATTTGCCATGATAGTGTTAAGGCCGCAATTGATCAATTCGTATTTTTCATAAACTTCACTATTTTCCGCTGCCGAGACTATTGCCCCGAACGATTGCCGCAAACCTTGCATCTTTCTATACACCCAGCGCGGGGCGCTGCGGTTAGCCGATCTTGTCGGCTATCTCGAGAGGCATGGCGCCCACGTATGCGGACTGCGGCCGGAAGATGCGGTTGTGCCCGGCCTGCTCGAGCATGTGTGCCGTCCATCCGACGACGCGGGCGGCTGTGAACGTCGGCGTGAACAGCTCCGTCGGCAGCGCGATCGCCTTCATGATGGCCGCCGCGAAAAACTCGACGTTCGTGTACAGGCGCCGCCCCGGTTTGTACTCGGCGAGCAGCCGCGTCCCCGTCTCCTCCACGTGCAGGGCGAGCGCGAACGCCGGATCGTCGCCGGTCAGGCCGCGTGTCACTGCGCGCAGCGCCTCGGCACGCGGGTCGACGGTCTTGTAGATGCGATGGCCGAAGCCCATGAGCCGGCCGCCCCGCTCCAGCACCTCGCGCAGCCAGGGCTCGGCGCGTTCTTGCGTTCCGATCGCCTCCAGCATGGCGATGACCTCGCTCGGCGCGCCGCCGTGAAGCGGGCCGCCCATCGTGCCGATCGCCGCGCTGACGGACGG
>NZ_LZJB01000423.1:0-1085 GCF_001666895.1 Mycobacterium sp. E3298 | reverse complement strand
CGCCATTGAACAGCGCGGCGACGATGCACGCCGCACGGCGGCGTGAGGAGAAGCCGCGCCATTGAACAGCGCGGCGAAACGCTTGGGAGAAGACCGCTCGTGCGGGTGACGTCTAAGATTTCCCCGTGCCGCTCTACGCCGCCTACGGGTCGAACATGGATCCTGAGCAGATGCTCAAGCGGGCACCCCATTCCCCGATGGCCGGAACCGGCTGGCTGCACGGCTGGCGCCTGACGTTCGGCGGCGAGGACATCGGCTGGGAAGGCGCGCTGGCCACGGTGGTCGAAGACCCGACCTCCAAGGTGTTCGTCGTCCTCTACGACATGACCCCGGCCGACGAGAACAACCTCGACCGGTGGGAGGGCTCGGAGTTCGGCGTCCACAAGAAGATCCGCTGCCGGGTGGAACGCATCTCGTCGGACACCAGCACCGACCCCGTGCTGGCCTGGCTGTACGTGCTCGACGCCTGGGAGGGCGGCCTGCCCTCGGCGCGATACCTGGGCGTGATGGCTGACGCCGCCGAAATCGCCGGAGCCCCAAGCGATTACGTGCACAACCTGCGCACCAGACCGGCCCACAACATCGGCCCGGGAACGGGCTCCTAGGGCCCGTGTCGATTCTCTCCAGACCAGTCGTCGCCGACGCACTGGCCCGCACTTTCGCCGCCGTCGTGAACCCGGCCCCCAAGGCCGCCGTGCGATTCCCCGAATTCCGCGGCCGGACCACCGAGGTCACCATCCCCGCCCGGCACGGCCCCGTACCGGCAACCGTCTACCACCCGCCGGCCGGCACGGCGAACCAGGCGGTCTACGTCAACGTGCACGGCGGGGGCTTCGTGGTCGGGCACCCCGAACAGGACGATCCCTGGTGCCGGTACCTGGCCGCCAACGCAGGCGTGGTGGTGATCAATCCCGACTACGTGCTGGCGCCGCGGCACCGCTTCCCGGCGGCGCCACACCAGGTCTACGACGTCGTCCGCTGGGCGGCCGACCCCGGCCGCGATTGGGACGGCGGCCGGCTGTGCGTCGGGGGCCAAAGCGCGGGCGGCAACCTCAGTGCCGCGGCAGCACGGCTGGCGCTGGAGA
>NZ_LZJB01000422.1:0-4765 GCF_001666895.1 Mycobacterium sp. E3298 | reverse complement strand
ATGCTACGCGACGTGCGGCTTTGCGCCCGGGAGCCGCACCGGCCCTGCGAAGACGGCCGCACCCCCGGATCGTTCGCACGCGGGGGTCGAGGCGGGTGTACTAGGCACCGCCGCGGCGATCTGCAATCATTGGATAATTGAACGCTTAATGTTCCATTGTTACATCGCAGCAAGGAGTGGTCTTGTCTCGTCTCGAGGACAGATACGCGCTGGTTACCGGCGGGGCTCAGGGGTTGGGCGGGGCCATCGCCGAGGAGTTGGCCAGCCTGGGCGCTCACGTTTCGATCGTCGATCTCAACGGGGAGAAGGGCCTTGAGCGCGTCGAGCGAATTCGGGGCAATTCCGGGCGGGCCTCCTTCATCAGGGCCAACGTCGCCCACCGCGATGCGATTGAAGCCGCCGTTCAGGAGGCGGCGGAAACCGGGGGCGGCCGCATCGACGTCTTGGTCAACGCGGCGCAGTTCTTCGCGATGCCGAAGGCGCTGGAATTGGTCACCGATAAGGATTGGGAGCTTTCCGAGGCCACGGGGCCCAAGGCTACGTTCCGGTTCATGCAGCTCTGCTTTCCGTTCCTGCGCGAGTCGGGGCGGGCGTCGGTGATCAACTTCGTGTCGGGCTCCGCCCTCGCCGGCATCGCCTACACCGCTCCGTACTCGGCGGCCAAGGGCGCGGTGGCGGCGCTGACCAAGGTGGCCGCCAACGAGTGGGCTCGCCACCGCATCCGCGTCAACGCAGTGTGCCCGTTCGCCCTTACGGAGGCCCAGGAGAAACTGATCGGCACCGAATGGGACAACTACACGCGGACGGCCGCGGCTTCGCCGATGAAGCGCGGCGCCAGCCCCGTGGAGATCGCGCCCGCCGTGGCCTTCCTCGCCGGGGACGACGCGGCGTTCGTGACCGGCACGGTGCTCCACGTCGATGGGGGCATGACCGAACTGTCGACGGTGGACTACTCGCAATCGCCGGGAGTGTTTGGCTAGCAGTCGAATCGCCTATATACCCCATGACTCACATACCAGACACTTCCCGGCCGGTTCCGGCGCTGACGGCTCTAAGTCGGCCCTTCTGGACCGCCGGCGCCGACGGAGTGCTGCGCATGCAACGCTGCACCGACTGCGGGCGGCTGTGTCACCCGCCCGCGCTGCTGTGCCCTGCCGACCACGCGGCGACCGAGTATGTCGACCTCAGCGGCCGCGGGTTCGTCGAGTCCTGGACGGTGAATCGCCATCAGTGGTTCCCGGGGTTCGCGCCGCCCTATCTGATCGCATTCGTCACTCCGGTCGAGGACAGGAGGGCACGCCTGCTGACCAACCTGGTGAACGTTCATCCCGCCGAGGTCACCGCGAACATGCCCGTTCGCGTCACGTTCGATCGATGCCTAGACGGTGAAGACGAGGTGTTCATTCCATTGTTCGAGCCGGAGCGCTGGTGAATAACGGGGTGACCGATCGGGCGGTCATCAGCGGTATCGGTCAGTCGGCAATCGGCCGCCGGCTGGGGCGGGATCCGCTGGAGCTGACCGCCGAAGCGTGTCTGGCCGCGGTTGCCGACGCGGGTCTGTCGTTGGCCGACATCGACGGGCTCACAACATATCCCGGGTCGTCGCAACCGGGCGTCGGGTTCTCGGGGGCGTCGTTGCGGGACATCCACGACGCGCTGGGAATCCAGCCGAACTGGGTCGCCGGGGGAGTGGAATCCCCCGGGCAGCTGGGCGCCGTGGTGGACGCAATGCTCGCTGTCGCGGGCGGGCTTGCCGACCACGTCCTGTGTTGGCGCAGCATCTGGGAGGGCACGGCTCAGGGCGCCGGCCGGCGCAAGGGGTACGGGTCTGGCGGCGGCCGCCCCGCCGGGATGCTGGGCTGGCAGATGCCATTTGGTGCGACGGCGGCCAACCTGGCGGCGCTGCAGATTCGCGCGCGAATGCTGCGGTACGGCCTGACTCGGGAGCAACTCGCGTCGATAGCCATCGCGCAACGGGCCCACGCCGCCCGCAACCCCACGGCGATCTATCGCGACCCACTCGACCTGGACGCCTATCTGGGCGCGCGCATGGTTTCCGACCCGTTGTGCATGTTGGACTGTGACATCGCCTGCGACGGGGCGACCGCATTCGTCGTTTCGCGTGCCGAGCACGTCGCGGGGCTGGACCACCCGGGGGTGGCGGTCGAGGCCCTCGACTGCGCCCACCACGACCGGTTCACCTGGGAGGGAGGTGAAGACATCACCCGCATCAGTTCGCGCTGGTCCACGATCTGGGATCGCACCGACTTCACCATCGCCGACGTCGACGTGGCCTCGTTGTATGACGGGTTCAGTGTCTTTGTGCTCTGCTGGCTGGAGGACTTCGGCTTCTGCCCGGTCGGCGAATCCGGCGCGTGGGTCGCCGATCCGGGGCGCATCTCGCTGGGCGGACAATTACCCATCAACACTGCCGGAGGGCAGCTATCCGGAGGACGTCTGCACGGCTTCGGGCATCTGCATGAAGCGTGCCTGCAGATCCGTGGCGAGGCGGCCGCGCGACAGGTCGACGGCGCGAAGCTGGCCGCGGTCGGTGTCGGGGCGGCCAACAGCGGCACCACCGCGATGCTGCTGCGGCGGGCCTGAGCATGCCGTCGTGCACAATGATCATGCGACTCCGAGGAGGCAGTTGATGGCCGAAGATCAGGCGCCGAAGTTGGGCTTCATCGGGCTGGGCAATCTTGGTGCGCCCATGGCCAAGCGGCTGGTCGGCTGGCCGGGCGGGTTGATCGTTTTCGACGTAAGGCCGGATGCGACAACGTCATTCGCCGACGCGGGAGTGCAGGTCGCCGGCACCGTGGATGATGTGGCGGCCGCGGACATCATCAGTGTCATGGTGCTGAACGACGAGCAAGTGCGCGACGTGGTGGCACGGCTCGCCCCGCGAGCCAAGCGCGGCACCGTCATCGCGATCCACTCGACGATAGACCACAGAACCGCAGTCGAACTCGCGGCCGAACTGGAGCCGACCGGCATTCACGTCATCGATGCACCGGTCAGCGGCGGCGTGGAAGCGGTGAAGACGGGTGACCTGGCTGTCATGGTGGGTGCCGAACGGGACGTCTACGAGCGCGTCAAGCCGGCCTTCAAGCAGTGGGCGTCGATGGTGGTTCACGCGGGAGCACCCGGCTCGGGGACCCGGATGAAGCTGGCGCGCAACATGCTGACTTTCACCTCTTTTGCGGCCGCCTGCGAAGCGATGAAGCTCGCTGAGTTGGCGGGTCTTGATGTGCAAGCGTTCAGCCGGGTCGTGCGCCACACTGACGCACACAGCGGCGGCACCGGAGCGATGATGTTCCGCGACGACATGAGCAGGCCGCTGGCCCCGGATCACTTCCTCTACCAGCCCTTCCTGCACACCCGGGAATTGGGAGAAAAGGATCTCAGCCTGGCGCTCGGCCTCGGCGGCGAGGTGGGCGTCGACCTGCCGCTGGCGCAGATCGCTCTGCGGGATCTCGCCGAAGGGCTCGGCGTGCCCCACGCCGCTGCGACCGAGTCTCAGTGATCAAGACTTGGCGAGGCTGGTCGACGCGACCTATCCACCGATCCATCACGGCCTGATACCTCTGCTCGGCCACGCTCAACTCCCTCATCCAGGGAGTGTCACGGATCAACCGAAGTAGGTGTCACGCATCAACCGAAACACTGTCACCCATCAGCCGAAGACGAAATGTCACACATCAGCCGAGGTCATAGCAGGCCTTGAGTGCCCCCGGCAGGATTCGAACCTGCGACACCGGCTTTAGGAGAGCCGTGCTCTATCCCCTGAGCTACGAGGGCGGACCGCCTGAGCTTACCGGCCGCTTGCGCACCGACGGGCTCAGCGCAGCTCCGCGATGACGTTCGCGAAGTTCTTGATGTGGTTGTCCTGCACTGTGACGGACGTGACCCCGTACTTCTCGCGGTAGAAGTTCAGCCGGTCGGCCATCTCGCGCGGCGTCCCACTCAGCACCGAGGTCTGCTCGAGCAGCTCCTCGTCGGACAGCTCCGGGGCATATTGGCGGGTCATCCTCAGGTCAGGCATGGTCTCACCTTCGGCCGGCAGAGCGGTGATCGCCAGGTTCAACTCCAGCGAGTCGAATCGGTCGCCGGCGGCGCTGCGGACGAACTCGATACGTTCGGTCAGCGGATCGTCGGCCTCCTTCACCCGCGAACCGGTCAGCCCGATGATGTGGGCGTGCTGGGCGGCGATGGTCAACACCCGGTCGCCATTGCCGGCGATGAGGATCGGCGTCTTCGGGTGATGCTCTTCGAGATAGTTCGTCATGTGTTTCAGGTAGTCGACCCGCGCGCCTGCGCTGGGATACGGCAGCTCGGCCGCCTCGAATTCCTCTCGCACGTAACCGGTTCCAAGCCCGATCTCGAGACGGCCGTCGCTCAGCTTGTCCACGTCGCCGAGGTCCCGGCTGAGCAGGGCCGGCTTGTAGAAGGCGGCGTTGAGCACATACATGCTGAGCTTGAGTCGCGTGGTGACCATGGCGGCCGCGGTCAGCGCGGCGATCGGGGAGGCCGCCCCCAAATGGTCCGGCACACAGAGAATGTCGAATCCGACATCTTCGGCACGCTTCACCTTCTCGACGAATGCCTCGCGCGATTTGATGAAGCGCATGCTCATTCCGAAACGAAAATCCTTGGCCACCAACAACTCCATTCAACAGATGAGGACAATTACCAGCTACGAGCCGCTTCCGCCAGGCCCTGCACCAGGGCGCTGGTCACCGGTGACAGCCCGTCACCGCCGGGCAAC
>NZ_LZJB01000421.1:0-1323 GCF_001666895.1 Mycobacterium sp. E3298 | reverse complement strand
GGTGCTGGCCGTCGAGGTGCTCGACCCCCGCGACGTCGAGCTGCCCGACATCGGTGACGTCGTGCTGCAGGACGCCGAATCCGGGGTCACCCGCGAGTTCACCATCGATCCCCAGCTGCGCGACGATTTTGCCAGGGCTGCCGCCGCGCACCGCGCCGAGGTGGCGCGCACCGTGCGCAGCTGCGGGGCGCCGATACTGACCCTGCGCACCGACCGCGATTGGATCGCCGACATCGTCCGCTTCGTCGAGTCCCGCCGGCGCGGGGCGATGGCGGGACGGCAGTGACGGGCACTTTGACCGAGGCGCACAGACACACCAAGACGGTTTTATGACACTGCCATTGCTCGGGCCGATATCGCTGTCCGGCTTCGCACACTCCTGGTTCTTCCTGTTCCTGTTGGTCGTGTTCGGGCTGGCCGCGATGTACATCCTCATGCAGCTGGCGCGGCAGCGAAGGATGCTGCGCTTCGCCAACATGGAGCTGCTGGAAAGCGTTGCGCCCCAACGCCCTTCGCGCTGGCGGCACGTGCCGGCGATCCTGCTGGTGGCGTCGCTGGTGCTGTTCACCATCGCGATGGCGGGGCCGACCAACGACGTCCGCATTCCCCGCAACCGGGCGGTGGTGATGCTGGTGATCGACGTGTCGCAGTCGATGCGCGCCACCGATGTGCAGCCCAACCGGATGGCGGCCGCGCAGGAGGCGGCCAAGCAGTTCGCCGACGAGCTGACCCCGGGCATCAACCTGGGGCTGATCGAGTACGCGGGCACGGCCACCGTGCTGGTGTCGCCGACGACCAACCGCGACGCGACGAAGAACGCGCTGGACAAGTTGCAGTTCGCCGACCGCACCGCCACCGGGGAGGGCATCTTCACCGCGTTGCAGGCGATCGCGACGGTCGGCGCGGTGATCGGCGGCGGCGACAAGCCGCCACCGGCGCGCATCGTGCTGTTCTCGGATGGCAAGGAGACGATGCCGACCAATCCGGACAACCCGAAGGGCGCCTTCACCGCCGCGCGCACCGCCAAGGACCAGGGCGTGCCCATCTCGACGATCTCGTTCGGCACCCCGTACGGCTTCGTCGAGATCAACGACCAGCGCCAGCCCGTTCCCGTCGACGACACGACGATGAAGAAGGTCGCCGAGCTCTCCGGCGGCAGTTGGTACAACGCCGCGAGCCTGGCGGAGCTGAAGGCGGTCTACGCGACGCTGCAGCAGCAGATCGGCTACGAGACCATCAAGGGCGACGCCAGCGCGAAGGGCGTTGGGGCGCAACGCTTTCCAGCAGCTCCATGTTGGCGAAGCGCAGCATCCTTCGCTGCCG
>NZ_LZJB01000420.1:0-504 GCF_001666895.1 Mycobacterium sp. E3298 | reverse complement strand
GGTAACGCCCCGAAGTCAAACACGAATTACTCCTTAACCTTGGCCGCTTGGCTCGGGTATTGACTGACGATAAATCGGTGACGGCGGGTCGCCTGGGCGCCCGACCCCCGCAGCGTGGGCGGCCGCCGGTGCGCGTAGGCCGAGCAGGCCGCGGTGCAGGCCGCCGCGGCGGCGGCGGCTTATGAGGCGGCGTTCGCCGCGGTGGTGCCACCGCCGGTGATCGCGGCCAACCGGGCGTTGGTGCAGCAGTTGCAGGCCACCAACGTGATCGGGCAGAACACCGGGGCGATCGCGCAGTTGGAGGCCCAGTACGGCGAGTTTTGGGCCCAGGATGCCGGGGCGATGGCCAACTACTCGGTGCAGTCCACGGCGGCGACCAAGGGCATCACCCAGTTCCAGGCCGCCCCGAAGGTGACCAACGACGCGGGCACCACCACCCAGGCCAGCACGGTGGCCAACGCGGCGGCCAACACTTCCGCCGGCAACGCGGCCAACGTCGCGCAA